>NZ_VRVE01000083.1:0-17699 GCF_008040035.1 Methylobacterium sp. WL9 | reverse complement strand
GGGGGTGGTGCAGACGGCACCGGGACGCTCGATCCTGAACCACCCCCACCCCCGACCCCTCCCCACAAGGGGGAGGAGAGGACATGCGTGGCCCGTTTCGATCGACCGGAAACGGTATGCGAGGGGGAGGATAGTGTCCGTATCGACCGTCGCGATCGATCACGTAAGACTCAGAACTGACGCAGGTACGGCGCTGGTTTCTGTCCGAGGATGCGCCAGGTGCCGGCGAGCCCGATCGCGACGGAAAGGATCACGGCGCTCGCCGCAGCGACAAGAGCGCCGCTCAGGTCGAGGCCGAAGTCGAGACGCATGACCTTGGTGACGATGACCCAGCCGGCGAGCGTACCGGCCAGCAGCCCGAACAGCGCAGCACTGAGCCCGAGCGCGCCGTACTCGATCCCGTAGGCGATCATCAGCCGACGGCGGCTTGCACCGAGCACCTTCAGCACCACGGCGTCGTAGAGCCGCGTCCGGTGCCCGGCCGCGATGGCGCCGGCCAGGACGAACAGGCTCGCCAGCACCGCCACCACGCTCGCCCCGCGGATCGCCAGGGTGAGCTTGTGGACGAGCCGGTCGATCGTCTCCAGCGCGTCCTTGACCCGCACACTCGTCACCGAGGGGAACGCCTTGGCCACGTCCCGCAGGACTGTTGCCTCCAGCGCCGGATCGGGGCCGCCCGGCAGCGTCAGCGTAGCGAGGTCCGAATGCGGCGCCCCGCGAAACGTGCCGGGCGAGAACACCATCACGAAGTTGATGCCCAGCGAGCGCCACTCGACCTTGCGGAAATTCGCGATGGTCGTGGTCAGCGTCCGGCCGAGTACGTTGACGGTGACCGTGCTGCCGATCTTGAGCCCGAGCGCCTTGCCGAGATCTGCCTCGAACGAAAGCTTCGGGGTCTTGCCCTCCTCCTCGGTCCACCACTGCCCGTCGGTGAGTTTCGAGCCGTCGGGCAGGCTGTCCGCGGTGGTGATGCCGCGGTCGCCGTCGAGCACCCAGGCCGCGTCCTCCGGCGGCTTGATCTGCTCCACCGGCACGCCGTCCAGCGCCGTGATGCGCCCGCGCAGCATCGGCACCCGCTCGAGCTTCGCCGTCGGCGACTTGCCCTGGAGGAACCCGGTGAAGGCGTCGGCGTCGCGCGATGGCACGTCGAGGAAGAACAGGTTGGGGGCCTTGCCCGGCAGGGTGTTGGTCAGCGCGCGGGTGATGTTGGCGTCGATGACGCTGAGCGTCACCAGCAGCGTCACCCCAAGCCCCAGCGACAGGATGATCGCCGGGGTCAGCGCGCCGGGCCGGTGGAGGTTGGCGAGCGCCATCCGCGGCCCTGCCGCGCGCGGATGCGGCAGGCGCCGGGCCACCGCCATCAGACCGATCGCGACGAGCCGCAGCAGCCCGAAGGCGAGCGCTGCCGCCGCCATGAAGATCAGCGCGATCTTCCGGTCGAAGGCGGTGGCCAGCGCCAGTCCGGCCAGCGCCAGCAGGGTCGCCCCCAGGATCGCCTTGTAGCGCAGCCGCGTGCGCTGCGCCGACGGGTCGACGGTGTCGCGAAACAGGCCCGAGACCGAGATGTCGTGAGCGCGGCCGAGCGGCAGGATCGCGAAAGCGAGCGCCGTCAGCAGGCCGTAGGCGGCGGCCAGCGCGAGTTCGCCGGGGGCGAGCGTCGGCTCCAGAGGCAGCGGCAGGGAATCGCGAAACAGCGCGTCGATTAGGAACGGCATCGCCGCGCCGATGCTCAGCCCGATCGCGATGCTCAAGGCGGCGATCAGCATCACCTGCGTCAGGTAGAGCACGACGACCTGAGAGCCCAGCGCGCCGACGCTTTTCAGCGTCGCGATCGAGCCGCGCTTGCGCTCGACGAAGGCGCTGACGGCGTTCGCCACCCCGACGCCGCCCACGATCAGGGCGGTGAGGCCGACGAGCGTCAGGAACTGGGTGAAGCGCTCGACGCTCTTGGCGAAGCGCGGGTCGGCGTTGAGACGCGAGCGCACCTCCCAGCCGGCATCGGGTAGCGCCTTGCCGATGGCGTGGCTCGCAGCCTCCAGCTCCGGGTCGGTGGCGGCGGGAAGCTGGAGCCGGTAGCTCCAGCGGTTGAGGCTGCCCGGCTCGCCGAGGCCGGTCGCCCGCAACGCCTCCATCGCAACGATCAGGCGCGGGCCGAAGCCGATGCCGGCGGAGATCGTGTCGGGTTCCGTCACCAGCGCGGCCCGGATCTCCAGCGGCTTGCCGGCCACGGTGATGCGATCGCCGACCTTGAGGCCGAGGCGGGTGAGCAGGACGGGGTCGGCCACGGCGCCGAAGATGCCGTCGCGCGTCGCCAGCAAATCGGCCACGGGTGCCGCCGGGTCGGTGGCGAGGTTGCCGACGGCCGGATAGCCGCCATCCACCGCCTTCAGCTCGACGAGGGCCGCACTGCCATCGGTCGCCACCGCCATCGCCCGCATCGTCGCGACGACGGAAACGCGGCCTTGGCCCTTGAGGATCGCGGTCTCGGCGGTCGTCGCCTCGCGGTTGATCAGGCTGTAGGTGAGGTCGCCGCCGAGGATGCGCCGGCCCTCGCGGCCGAGGCCGTCGCCGAGCGAGCGCGAGATCGAGGTCACGCCGGCGATCGCCGCGACGCCGATGGCGATGCAACTGATGAACACGACGAAGCCGGAGAGGCCGCCGCGCAGTTCGCGCAGTGCGAGGCGCAGCGTGAGGGGCAGGCCGGAGAGCGGACCGCGCAGGGGGCGGCCGGGCTGTGGCGATGGCAGGGTGCCATGCATGGCGTCGGCCCTCACGCGATCCGCTGGAATGGACGCCGCATCACGCCGCCACCGGCTCCTCGACCCGGCCCGCCCGCAGGCGGACCGTCCGGTCGCAGAGGCGCGCGAGGCCCGGATCGTGGGTCACGAGCACCAGGGTCGCGCCGCGCTCGCGCTTCAACGTGAACAGCAGGTCGACGATGCCGCGGCCGGTCGCCTCGTCGAGATTGCCGGTGGGCTCGTCGGCGACGAGGATCGCCGGATTCGGCGCGAGCGCGCGGGCGACGGCGACGCGCTGCTGCTCGCCGCCGGAGAGCTGGGCCGGATAGTGATGCAGCCGGTGGCCGAGGCCGACGGCGTCGAGTTCGGCGGCGGCGCGGGCCTGGGCGTCGGGTGCGTCGGCGAGTTCGAGCGGCAGCGCCACGTTCTCCAGCGCCGTCATGGTCGGCACCAGGTGGAACGCCTGGAACACGATGCCGATGTTGCGGCCCCGGAAGCGGGCCAGCGCATCCTCGTCGAGGCCGCCGAGATCGGTGCCGGCCACCGTGATCCGTCCGGAATCCGGCCGCTCGAGCCCGGCCATCACCATCAGCAGCGTGGACTTGCCCGAACCCGAGGGCCCGACGAGACCGACAGCCTCGCCCTTCGCCACGTCGAGCGCGATGCCGCGCAGCACATGCACCCGCGAGGGGCCGCGCCCGAGGCTGAGATCGATCCCGGACAGGATGACGGCCTTGTCGCTCACGACGGGACGACCGATGTGTGCGCGGATGGGGAAAGCATCATCGGCGAAAGGCTGGGTCCAGTGGGAGTTGCTTCGGGAATCGTCCGGCGCCTTGTGTCACGCATCGCGGACACGGGCGAGGCCTCCATGCCCCGCGAGGCTCCGCATGTGGGGTGGCGGCCTGGCCGCCGCACGGCCGCGCTGGCACTCCTCTTTGCCGCAGTCACGCTTGGCGACCCGATGAGCAGCGCCCGCGCCGCCCGCCCGCTCAAGCTCGTCGCCCTCGGCGACAGCCTCACCGCCGGTTACATGCTGCCGGCCGAATCCGCCTTCCCGGTGCTGCTGGAGAAGGCGTTGAAGGCCCGGGGCCACGATGTCGGCATCGCCAACGCCGGCGTCTCGGGCGACACCTCCACCGGCGGCCTCGACCGCCTCGACTGGTCGGTGCCGGACGGGACCGACGGCGTCATCCTCGAACTCGGCGCCAACGACATGCTGCGCGGCACCGATCCGGCCGTCACCCGCAAGGCGCTCGACACGATCATCGCGCGGCTGAAGCAGCGCGGTATCCCCGTGCTGCTCGCCGGCATGCGTGCCTCGACCAATCTCGGGCCTGACTACGTGCAGACATTCGACGCGATCTATCCCGATCTCGCGGGCCGCTACGGCCTGGTGCTCTACCCGTTCTTCCTGAACGGCGTCGCAGGCGATGCCGCCCTGGCCTTGCCGGACAGGCTGCATCCGAACCCGAAGGGCGTCGCGCGGATCGTCGAGGGCATCCTGCCATCGGTGGAGAGCTTCTTGGCGCGCCTCCAGCCGGGCGCACACTGAGTGCCGCGGCTGTTCACGGGGCTGGAGATTCCTGCAGACGTCGTCGATCGGTTGAGTGCGTTCTGCGGCGGGCTGCCCGGTGCGCGCTGGGTCGACGAAGACGACCTGCACATCACCCTGCGCTTTCTCGGCGACGTCGACATCGACACGGCGAACGCGGTGCATGCCCTCTTGGAAGAGGCGCGTCCCCGCGCGCCGATCGCGATCGAACTCGACGGCCTCGCGATCTTCGGCGGGACCAAGCCGCGCGCCGTTTACGCGTCCGTCGCCACCAACACCGAACTCGCCGACCTGCAGGCCGAGCACGAGCGCATCGCCCGCCATGCCGGCCTCGACCCCGAACCGCGAAAGTTCACGCCGCACGTGACGCTGGCGCGGCTCAATCGCAGCACTGGGGCGGAGGCCGTCGCCCACTACCTCACGCAGACCGGCATCTTTTCGCGCGTGGGCTTCACGGCCATGCGGGCGGCGCTGTTTTCGGCGCGGGCCTCGCGGGGCGGCGGCCCGTACGTCGTGGAGACGGCGTATCCGTTCGTTCTCGGCGAAGCCTAGAGCGCTTTCCGACCAATCGGATACCGGTTGGTCGAAAGAAATCGCGGCAAAACAAAGCCTTAGAGACGCCGAGCCGATGCAGTCGGATCGGATACGGCTCTCGATCGCCTGCGTTCATCGCTTTTCAGCGGCGCGTGCCCGACGCTCAGGGGCAGTAGCGCAGCGGGCGGCCGAAGGGGTCGTCGCGGCCGAGGCCGGGACGGAAGCCGTAATAGCTCGGTTTGCCGAGGCCGTATTCCGAACCGACATAGCTCGGATCGTCCGGCGCATCGGTCGGCACCGGGACACGCCAGGGTGCACAGCCGGCGAGGCGCCGCCGGGCCGGTCGCGGCACCAGAACAGCGGCATCGGCCTCGCCTTCGCCGCGCGGAAAGTACCGGGGGCCGGGGGCGGCGAGCGGTTCGCCGACGAAGTCGGGGAAATCGGCGGCCAGCACACTGGCGCTGAACCCGAGCGACACGCCGAGCGTGAACGGCAGCAGAGCGCGGCCGGCGGCCCTCCATCGTGCAGCGTGCATCGTCGACTCCGTGCAGAGCGCGCGACCCTGCCACGGCATGGTGAACGCAAAGTTACCGGCTGCGCCCGTGGCGACTACAGGTGTCGCCGAAATACAACACCGTCTGGCGCTAGAACAGTACGGCGGATGAAGGCCGCTCCGGCAACGTCAAACCTTTGACAGCCACGTTGCATCGACACGTCGGAGCCGAAAAATCATCCGCCGCCGTCCGGCCGTTTCTCGATCGACCCTGCGGTTCCGATTGCGGCTGCGCAATCTCCACTCAAGCAGGTGAAGTATTTTTGTGACTATATCGGCAAAAATCAAATTCTACTTTTGCACGTCAAGTAAAGAATAATTGTCTTTCCACTTGGTTGCGGATCAAGTCCTCTTGATTTGCCTACAAAATCCCGATTAATACCGATTTTGTGCGCAGATCGCTCATGCGTCTTCATGCGTTGAGGATGTATGAGTACGTCGTGTGGCCGGTCGAGGGAGCGTTGCGTTCGTTTCGGCTCGCCGAGTTCCACGCGATCGTATCATCGGCGCCGAAAACAGGATCGATACGGAGTCGCTTCGCGGCGTCCGTGTGTGGAGTCTATCTGTGACCCGTCTCACCTTGTTTGCGGCTCTCTTCGGAGCGCTCGTTCCATCCGCCGTGTCGGCCCAAGCCGTGTCTACTCAAGACGCGCCGGTAACGACCCCCGCGGCAGCCGGCGCGGCACCGCGAGCCAAGGCAAAATCGGTCAAGGCCGCGTCCGCCAAGCCGGCGGCGGTTCCGGCCGCTCCGGGTCAGGCCCTGCAGCTCCGGCCGTTCTTCGCGCTCTACGAGGCCCTCGGCAAACCCGACGGCTGGAAGATCAACGGCTCGCTCCGGCCGCGGTTCGAAGGCCTCGGTGGACAGTTCCGGCCCTCGCCCGTGCCCGGCACTAACGACGTGTTCACGATGCAGGCGACCCTTTTCGCTGAGTACGACACCGGCCCGGTCCGCATCGGCGGCGAAATCTTCGACAGCCGCGCCTACTTCCAGCGCCGGAATTCGAACTCCATCGCCACCACCGAGGTGAACGCGCTGGAACTCGGCCAGGCCTATCTCGGCTTCGACCTCGAAGACGCCGTGGGCGCGGGCACGACGAGCACGTTGCAGGTCGGCCGCTTCACGCAGAACATCGGATCGCGCCGCCTCATCGCCCGCAACCAGTTCCGCAACACCATCAACAGCTTCACCGGCGTCGCCTACGACTGGCAGAATGCGGACAAGGACCAGCTTCGCCTGTTCTACACCCTGCCGCATTTCCGCGAGCCCAGCGACCGCGCCGGCATCCTGAGCAACAGCGTCGCGTTCGACCACGAAGGCTTCGATGCGCAGTTGTTCGGCGGCATCTTTACGAAGGCGAACGTGCTCGGCGGAATCCTGGAGGCCTACGGCTACGGCTTCATCGAGCGCGACGAGGGCAGCCAGCTCGAAGGCATCCAGACGCGGGACCGGCGCCTGTTCACGCCGGGCTTCCGGCTTTATCGCGCCCCGAAGGCCGGCCGGTTCGACCATGAGCTCGAAGCGATCTTCCAAACCGGCGTCGCCCGCAACACGGCGGCGATCACGGACGTCACCGACGTGCCGGTCAAGGCCTACTTCGTTCATGCCGAGGCCGGCTACACCTTCGACGCGCCGTGGGTACCGCGGATCTCGGCCGTTTACGACCACGCCAGCGGTGACGGCAGCAATCCGAACAGCAACAACCGGTTCGATACGCTGTTCGGCGCACGGCGCTTCGATTACGGGCCGACCAGCCTCTACGGCCCGGTGCAGCGCGCCAACCTGATCTCGCCGGGCATCCGCTTCGAGATCGCCCCGGACCCGGTCTGGGACGCCTTCGTCGCCTATCGCGGTCTCTGGCTGGAGGACCCGACCGACAGCTTCGCCGCAACCGGCATCCGTGACCGCACCGGCCAGTCGGGAAGCTTCGCAGGCCAGCAGATCGAGGCGCGCCTGCGCTACTGGGTCGTGCCGCGCTCGATCGTGATCGATACCGGCGCAGCCTACCTCATCAAGGGCGACTTTTTGCGGAACGCCCCCAACGCGCCGAACACCGGCGATACGATCTACGGGTATCTGACGACGACGTTCTTCTTCTGAACGGGCGCGAAGGTATTCAGCGACCGCCTGCCGTCATCCCGGGGCTCGCCGCGCAGGCGAGAACCCGGGATCCACCCGTGATGCACCGTTGGAGCAAGCCGTCGAGGCCAGTCATGGGTTCCGGGTTCCGCTTCGCGGCCCCGGAATGACGTGGAACGACGCGGCCCGCCGGCTTAGCCGAAATGGCTGGCCAGGATCTCGCGGACCCGCTCGACCATCTCTGCGACCGGCACCGAGACCTGGGCCGGCCGGGCGGCCTTCCACTCGGCGTTGCTGGCGATGCTCTCGGCGGCCTTGGCGCCCGCGATCAGATCCTTGATCTGGATCTCGCCGGCCTCGCGCTCGTTCGAGCCCTGGATCAGGGCGATCGGCGAGCGGCGGCGGTCGGCGTATTTCATCTGCGCCTTCATGCCCGACGCACCGAGATAGAGCTCGGCCCGGATGCCGGCGTTGCGGAGTGCCGCGACGTGGGCCTGATATTCGGCGATGTTTTCGCGATCGAGTACGAGCACCACGACGGGACCGGGCTTCGCCGTGCCTTCGAGCAGCGGGCTCTTCACGAGTTGCAGCGCCGAGAACAGCCGGGAGACACCGATGGAGAAGCCCGTGGCCGGCACCGGCTCCGAGCGGAAGCGGCCGACCAGCCCGTCGTAGCGGCCGCCACCCGCGACCGAGCCGAAGCGCACGGTCTGGCCGTCCTCGTTCTGGACCGGGAAGGTCAACTCGGCCTCGTAGACCGGGCCGGTATAGTATTCGAGACCGCGGACGACGGAGGGGTCGGCGCGGACGCGGTCGTGCCCGTAGCCCGCCGCCGTGCAGAGCCGCATGATCGTGTGCAGTTCGGCGATGCCCTCGCGGCCGGTTTCGGAGTCGCCGACGACATCCTGCCAGGTGCCGAACAGCTTTTCCCAGAAGGCCATGCGGTCGCCGCCCTCGTGCGGCGCGGCCTCGAACGAGACGTAGGCGAGGATGCGCTCGATCGCGTCGGCGCCGAGGCCCGCGCCCTTGGTGAAGTCGCCGCTCTCGTCCTTGCGGCCGGAGCCGAGCAGCAGGCGCACGCCGTCGGCGCCGAGCCGGTCGAGCTTGTCGATGGCGCGCAACACGGTGAGCCGCTGGCCGGCCTTGTCCGCGCCGGCGAGCCCGCAGGCCTCCATGACGCCGTCGAGCACCTTCCGGTTGTTGACCTTGACCACGTATTGGCCGGCCAGGCCGAGCCGGTCGAGTGTGTCGGCCATCAGCATGCAGACCTCGGCATCCGCCGCGACCGAGGCCGCGCCGACGATGTCGGCGTCGAACTGCATGAACTGGCGGAAGCGGCCCGGACCCGGCTTCTCGTTGCGGAAGACGTAGCCGGCCCGGTAGCTGCGATACGGCTTCGGGATCGCGTCGAAATGTTCGGCGACGTGGCGGGCGAGCGGCGCGGTCAGGTCGTAGCGCAGGCTGAGCCACTGCTCGTCGTCGTCCTGGAACGAGAACACGCCCTCGTTCGGCCGGTCGAGATCGGGCAGGAACTTGCCGAGCGCCTCAGTGTACTCGACGAACGGCGTTTCGAGTCCTTCGAACCCGTAGAGCTCGAAGGCCTGCTTGATCGTCTCCAACATGCGGTGCTGGGCGACGATCTCGGTTTCGCTGCGGTCGAGAAAGCCGCGCGGCAGCCGCGCCTTGGGTTTGTCGCCCGTCATGTGGATGTCGATCGTTCTGGAGGCCGGAGGCTGGACCCCGGCTCTATCGCAGGGGCCGGTCCGGCGGCAAGCGAAGGCGGAGTCGGACCAGCGCCGGCCCCATCATCGCCGCATGGCGATGATCATCAGGCCGGAATAGGCGAGGGCGGCTGCCATGAGCGACAGGGGCGCGAGGCCGAGGAGCAGGATGTCCATGCCAACCATGAACGCCATCCGCGGCTGTGTCGTCGAGCCGACCTTCGGTCGCTGCGTCACCGCTACCCACACCATAGGGTCCATGCCGAAGGGCGACGAGCCCGATTCATCGCCCTTCGGCCGGCCTTTTCCGTACGCGACTGCACGGCGGCGGCCGTCTGCCGAAAGCGTCGATCGTGACCAGCGGTGGGGATCGATGCAGGCTGGTGTAAGCCACGGTTAACCATGACGACCGATCCTCCCCACCTCCGGAGACAGCCGCGAGGGCGTCGCGTGCGCAGCCTGCTTTTCCTGGTTCTCGCCAGCGCGTCCCTGGTCGCGCCGCCGGCCTCCGCCGAAGAACCGCTGTTCCTGCGCATCCGCCCGAGCGACGACGATGCGGCGGTCGCGGCGCGGGCGCGGGCCTTGCGGGAGGCGGTTTGGGCGCGTAGCGACCGTCGCGCACGCATCGCCATCGCGTCGGTCTGCACCGGATGCCTGAAGCCGCTTCCGTCCGCTCCCCCGGGGGACCGCGACGGCGCCACCGCCGGATCGATCGCCGACCCGCCTTCCGCCCCCGCCACAGCAGGTGACCCATGACGCAGTCCCATCCGACCACCGGCGCGGAACCCGACGTGGATTGCCCCGTCTCCCTGGAGCTGCTGGGCCATGTCTACCGGGCCGACGATTACGACCTGCCCTACATCCTGGAAGAGATTCAGCCGCTGCTGCGCGCCCGGCTCGCGGGTTATCTCTACAGCAAGAGCCACATGCACCAGCTCGGCCTCAAGGTGGCCCGCTCCTGCGAGCGCGACGACCTGATCCGGGCGATGGGCGAGATCGGCTCGGTCATCCACGGCCAGGCCTCGTTGAAGCCCGCCCCCGTGGCCGTGGACCCGAAGGCGCCGCCGCCGCCGAAGAAGATCAGCCTCGGCGGGGCGCAGGCGAAACCCCCGGCCAAGAAGATCAGCCTCGGCGGTTCGGCCGCCAAGGGCCGCAACTTCGACTTCGATTGAGGCGCACGGATTGAGGCGCGCGGCGGAACGTATCGGGCCAAGCGGGACTTTAGAGCCGTACCCGACCCGATTGCATCGGGCCGGCGTCTCTAAGCCTTCATTGTGACTCGCTTTCTTTCGACCAACCGGCAACCACCTGGTCGGAAAGCGCTCTAACCAGCCTCGATCGCAGGAGCCCTTCGCATGTTCGGACCGTGGTGGACGCTCGGCATGGACACCGCGATGCTCGCCCTCGAATCGCAGGCCGTGATCGGTCTGCGGATGGCGAAGCTCGCGGCGGGTGGTGCGGGCGCCCAGGCCGAGATGCAGCGCATGGTCAGCGAGAAAGTGCTCGCGGCCGGTGAGACGGCGATGCTGATGGCGACCGGCGGCACGACCCAGAGCATCGTCTCCGGCTACCGCAGTAAGGTCCGCGCGAACCGGCGCCGGCTGGCCGGACCGCAATGAGCGATGGGTAGCGTGTCCCGGATGTGACGCGCAGCGGTTGTACCGATCCCGCGCATGTTGCGGCGCACGCCCGTTAACGCCCTCTTAACCATGGCCTTCCATCGTCCGACTTGGACGGACCACAGGAGAGCTTCATGGACGTGATCGAGCACCGGGTGCGTGAGCGCGCCTACTACATCTGGGAAGGCGAAGGCCGCGTCGTCGGCCGGGCCGACGCCCACTGGTTCCAGGCCGAGGCCGAGTTCGCCGCCGAAGCCGCCCCCGTCGCCGAGGTGAGCGTGGCCAAGGCCGCGCCGGCCGCCCGCGCCAAGGCTCCGGCCAAGGTCGCTGCGCCGAAGCTTGCCAAGGCTGCAGCGAAGGCTGCTGCCCCCAAGGCTCCGAAGGCCGTCGCTGCCAAGGCGCCCGCCAAGCCGAAGAAGTCCCCGCGTGTCGCCGAGGTCGGTCTCTCGCTTCACTGACGCGGAGCACCGCCCTTCGAGGCCCGCCGCCCGTAACCCGGGCGGTGGGCCTCGCGCGTTTCGGAGGAACGCGGCGGCAGCTTGGCCGTTGACGAAGCGAGCGCGCGACGGCGCGACCGAGGACGAGACCGATGCGACCCCTGTTTGTGCTGCTCGGCGCCATCGCGCTGCTGCCCGTTCCGGCGTCGGCGGCGCCCTCTGGCCGCGACCGGCAGGATTCTCCGGTCCTCGTCGGCCAGCCGATCGGTTCGCCCGGAGGCCGGGCCCCCTGGAGCAGGCCCTGGGAATACGATTCCGGCAGCGGCAACGACCGCCGGCCGGAACTGCCCTACTACCAGCAGGGCCGTGGCCAGCAGACCGGCGGACCGGCGCGCAACCTCCTGCCAGACGATGGCCTGCAGCTGTTTCCGCGCTGACGAGGCTGGCGTCCGACCCCGGACGTGGCTGCATGGCGGCCTTGCATGGAGCCGTTCCAAGCTGTGAGCAGCCTGGGGATAGTCGGCAAAGCTATGGCGTGAAGCGCCGGAAGGCCGTAAAGCGCCGCGTCGAGACACGCCCCAGCGGATCCTGATCATGCAGATGACGGCCGAGCCGAGTTCCATGCTGGCGACCCAAGCGCTCCAGCAGCAGGTCGCCGACGCCATGGGCAATAACGCCCTCCCGATCAGCAAGCTCCTGCGGCTGATGTGGGCGATCGAGGCCGAATCGAGCCCCACCAAGGAGCGCCTGCGCTCACAGCTGCGCGCCCGCATCGGTGCGCCGCTCTCCAGCTGAAAGGCTCTAGATCACGCTGCGTTTCGATCGAATCGATCAAAACGCAGAAAACGTGATCGATTCAAAAGGTTAGAGCAGGCTTCGCGCGAAAAACCGTTGCTACTTTTTCGCGGCCTGCTCTAGCGCCGGCGATGCCGGCGCGTCTTGGCGTGGCGGGCCGGCCGCGTCGAGCGCTTCATGCAGCCGAAATAGAGCTGCTTGCCGATCTCGCGCAGGCCGAGATTCAGCGGGTCGGGAATCGAGAACACGCGGGCCTTGGCCTCGGCGCGGCAGGCGGCGTCCTGCAGGCTGGTGATCGGAGCCTCCTGCGCCCGCGCGGAACCGGCGAAGGCCAGGCCGGCGAGAAGCAGCATCGCGCCGAGGCATCGGGACGGGACGGGCCGGGAGGCCCCTCGCGGACGCACGGCGTGACGCTGCATCGAACTGTCTCCCCGAAAGATCTGATTCCGCGCGCGCGTCGACTGGCAACGGCCACGCGCTTCGTCTGTACGACGGCCCGCGCACTCTGCAAGAGGGGCGGACGACTGACGTGTGAATGGTGGCAGGCGCCGCATCACGTCCAGTTCATGCACAGCGGGCGCCGATGCTCTGCCGTCGCGCTTTTGTCGACTTGCCGACCGAGCGTCGCCACGGCGATGCAGGCAATAGGGTCAGTCTCGTCGACCGCGGCGAGTCGATCTCGACTGCGATCGACTGCCGAAACCGTCGGCCGCCGCTCAGGGCCGCACCCACAGGCACGGGCCGTCCTTGAGGCTCCGGCACTCGTAGGGCGCGTCGCCGATCATCGCGCGCTTCTCGACGTCGCCGACACCCTCCGCGGGGATCGCCCGGCATCCGCCGAACTCCGCAGGGATGGTGTCGCCCTCGGGCTGCTGCACCATCAGGCGGCGCAGGGTCACGAGGTTGTCGCAGGCGACCACCGCGGGCGGGGCGGGGGCCGTCTCGGCGGCCGCTCCGGTGCAGGCGAGGACAAGGCAGGCGATCAGGGGCAGCCGCAAGGCACGGTCTCCGACGGTTCGAGGCGTCGCCGGAAACTAGGCCGCCTGCCGGATTTTCCCATGCCCGGCCGCGAAGATCGGCAGCGGCGATCCGGTTCTCGCTCCCCGTCTCAGCGCTTGGGCTTCCCTTGCGGCGGAGCGGCGGGGGCAGGGCGGACCGGCGCGGCCGTCGCCGAGCCGGCCACGGTCCAGTGGCAGATCGCGGTGCCCTGAAGGCTCAGGCACTCGTAGGCCCGGCCGTTCAAGGCCACGAAATCGGCGACCCCCGTCACGGCCTTCCGGTCGAGCACGCTGCAGCCGAGGTCGGATTTCGGATCGGTGATCGCCGGGATCGCGGCGGCGGCATCGTCCTTGGCGTCGCGCAACACGGTGCGCAGGTTCGCCAGGGACGCGCAGGAGATCACCGGTGGCATCGGGTCGGCCGGCCGCGGGGGCGTCTGCGCCGCGGCCGGCAGGGCCGCCGCGAGAACGAGAGCCGCGATCGAGAGACCGGTGCGCATCGACCCATCCGTGCGAGATCGTCCGCGCTCTAGAGCATCGCCCCGAAGATCGGATCCGGGGCGATGCTCCAGGTTTTCGTGTTGCATCGGCTTTTTCCGAAAACCAGCGGCCACGTTTCGGGTCGATGCTCTAGCACAGCGCTCCAAGAAGGATCGACAGCGCCGTCCCCGGTCACGGCGTCGCGCGCTTCAGCTTGGCGAAGCGCTTCAGGGCCCGCTCCCGCCGCAGCCGCGTCAGGCGGTCGATCCAGAAGATGCCGTCGAGCTGGTCGATCTCGTGCTGGAGGCAGGCGGCGGCGAAACCCTCGGCCGCTTCCTCGTGCGCGCTCCCGTCGAGGTCGCGGTAGCGCACGCGAATCCGCTCGGCGCGCTCGACGGATTCGGTGATGCCGGGCATCGAGACGCTGCCCTCGACATGCGAGGCCCGCTCCGCCGAGGTCTCGACGATCTCCGGGTTCACGTAGACCGTATGCGGCATGTCGGGCTGCAGCCGGATCACGACGATCCGCGCCGGCTCGCCGATATGCGGCGCCGTCAGCCCGATCGCGGAGACGGCGCGCAGCGTGTCGAGCACGTCCCCGGCGAGGGCGCGAAGGCCCGGATCCCAGGTCTCGACCGGCCGTGCCGGCAGCTTCAGGCGGGGGTCGGGAAACAGAATCAGATCGCGCGCAGGCATGTTGGGTTCGAACCGGACACTATTCGCTTCGGGAGGTAGGGATGAGGCGGGCCGACGATCAGTCGATCCGACAGGAACGGACCTGCCGGCATTCTCACGCATTGGAGAAAGAATTTCTAAGCGGGCGGCCGTGTTGATTTTATCGGAACGAAGCCCGTTGCCATGGGTTGGCCCCGCAATCTGTAGCATGAGAAAGGAGGTCTCATCGTGAAGACCGCAAAAATCTTGCTCGCCGGCGCCGTCCTGGCCGCCACCCTGGGCGCGACCGTCCCGGCCTCCGCACAGCGGCTGACCATCGGTCCCGACGGTCCGGGCATCGACCTTCGCAACCGGAACCAGCGCCAGCGCGACCGTGAATGGTCCCGCCGCGACCGCGAGGACGGCTATTACCGTCAGCAGCGCTACCGCGACCGCGACCGTGGCTACCGCCGCGACTACGATTACTGAGTTTTACGGCAGCATCGCTGTCGAGGGGCCGGGCAACCGGCCCCTTTTTCGTGCGTGCTCGGTCGATTGTGCGTCCGCCGGACTCGTTTCGACGCGATGGCATCGGGCCATAGGGGCTCGAATTTTGTTTTGGAATTCCGTCTTTCGACCAAGTGATGTTTCCTTGGTCGAAAAGCGTTCGCCTGATGAGGATCAGATGCTCGGCATCTATTCGAACGTCCGCCCAGGGTGGGTTGCGGATATTACCTCTACGCCCAAAAGCTGACGTTGGGCCGCAGTAGCGCGATCCGTGCCGGTGCTGTTGCCCGATTGATCGTCATGCCCGCTGCCCCTTAGAAACGTCGATGCAGATAGAGGTACTCGTCTTTCTCGAATACGCTGAAGGCGTAGTCAAAACCCAGAAGGCGGCCGCTCGCCTCGATGCCGTTGATGCGCATCGTCGGGCGCCTGTCCCGATGTTCCAATTGCCAATCGGCGTCGAAGCAGTAGGCGAAGCCCTGCGTCTCGGGAGCGACCTCCAGATCTACGTAGGTCGTCGCGCTGCGCTCCAGTCCTGGTCGCAACCAGGGCAGGCCCGCCTCCCAGCGCAGCGGAAACAGCGAACCCTGGACGTCCCTGATGGAGTACGGGATTGTGCCGCCGCCCGAGCGCCGGTAGAGCCCGTTGCCCGGTGTTTCCTGTTTTCGGTAGTGCGACAGGAGTTGACCCTCGAAGACGCGGTTGGCAGCGGGCTTGCTGGCGTAGAGCACGTCCGAGACGGCGCGCCAGTCGTCTGCAGCCGGCACCCAATAGAGCGGCTCGTCCGCCGGGCGGAAGCGCGCGAGCGCCGGGCGCAACGTTTCCGGGATCTGCAACCGCAGGACGCCGTAGCAGTTGCTCGACGAGCCGAAGAGCCGGGCGTACCGGGCCGGGTCGGCGAGCAGGTCTGGGGTCGCCTTCAGCCCGTCCGGATTGTCGCCTGTCAGTGAGCCCGCCGCCCATCGTGGGATAAGGTTCTCCGGCGCGCTCGCCATCCAGCGCTCGAAGTCCGCGGGCGTGGCCGGCTCCACCTCTGCACCGGAGAACGTGAGTTGGGCGCGTGGATTGGCGTAGGCGTCGTCAGAAGCGTAGAGGATGCCGAACGACAGATCGTCCGCATGCTCGTACCAGATGACGTACGGGAGGAAATCCTTCGGCACGTCGCCATTCGCTGTGGTTCCGCCATTGCAGAGGCCGGGCGTGCGGATTTCCAAGGCGTGGCCGGCGGAGATGGAGAAGGCGTAGCGATAGGGAAAACGCCCGACGTCGAGCGAACTGCCTCCATCGCGGTAGCGGGTGACGCGTGCGCCGCAGCCGACGACGATGTCGGCCTCGACCGGCTCGCCGGCGTGGCGGAGGTGCACGCGCAGACGGAAGAAGCTGGCTTGGTCGTGCACGTCGCGGGTGAAGAAGAGTTTGCGTCCGAGGATCGAGTTGGCGACGACGCCGACCACCACGGCGATTACCACGAGCAGCAGCGCAAGCCGGACCTTCCTCATGCCGCCTATCATGGCCCAACGGTGAACGTCCGCAAACCACCTGTCCCGGCCGTAGGAAGATGCCTCACTGTGCAGCCTGCAAGCGGACGTTTCCGGCTTCTGCAATGGATGGAAAGCGGATGCCTCTCGCCGGTGCCGGACGTCGGACGCCCTTCACCAGAACAGGCAAGTCCTCACCGTCATCGCGAGCATAGCGTAGCGATCCGGAGCCGGGTCCGCGACGGTTCGGCGTTTGCCGCCCTGGATCGCTTCGCTGCGCTCGCGATGACGGGAACGTCGCTCTACCGCAGGGTCCCGAACCGCCCCTACCACTCCCATTCCGCGCCGACGCCGAGGGAGGTGCGGCCGTCGCTGCCGGCTTCGCCTTTCAGCTTGATCCGGCGGGTCACGTCGTAATCGACGGTGGCGGCCGTGTCGGCGGGCTTGGCGCCGGCCTTCACGCCCACGCTCAGATCCTTTGCGATGTAGCGGGAGGCGCCGATGGCCGGGCCGCCGCTCGCGCCGGTGGACACGTCGAGGCTGTCGAGCCCCAAGCCCTTGCGCGCCGCCTCGAACGCATCCGGGCCGCCGGCCGCGCCGGAGAGCTGGGCCGCGGCCTGGGCGAGCTGCAGCGCCTGGAACGGCGACAGGTTGCCCGACGCCTTCTTGAACAGGATGCGCGAGAGCACCTCGTCCTGCGGCAGGGCCGGATCGGAGGTCAACGCGAAGACGGGCTGGTTGGCCGGGCCGCTCACGGCGACGCGGGCGGTGACGTCCGAGGCCTTGGTCTCGGCGACGAAGTCGAGGTCGGGCGCGGTGACGTCGCCGGCGAAATTCAGGCGGCCGCGGGTGAAATCGAGGCGCTGGCCGACGATGCTGATGCGGCCGCGCCGCATCTCGAAATCGCCCACGGCGTGCGGATCCCGCGAGGAGCCGGTGACGTGCAGCTCGCCGCCGAGCTCGGCATCGATCCCCCGTCCGCGCACGAAGATGCGGTTCGGGGCGCTGATGACGAGGTCGAGGGTGGCGTCGAAGGGCGCGGCGCTCTTGGCCTTCCCCTTCCCCTTGCCCTTGCTGCCGGCTCCGGCGACCTGCGCCTTGCGGTCGGCCCGCTTGGCGAGCCGTTCGCGGATCTCCGGCGTGGTGTTGACGCGGCGGATGCCGGGGAGCGGCTGCACCGTGGCGGGGAGGCGGTCCGGCACCGCGACGTCGATCGTGACGACGTCGACGCGGCCCGAAATCCGCGGCGTGCGGGCGAGGGGGCCGCTCAGCGCGAGGTTGAGGTTCGTCACCGCCGTCATCAGCGGGCTCGAGACCAGCTCGGCCCGGTCGGCGACGATGCGCAGGGTGCCGGGGAAGCCCGAAGCCGGCTGCAGGGCGACGCGGCCGTCCACCGAGACGCGGCCGCCGTTGCGGGTCGCGGCGGTGAGTCGTTCGAGCACCAGCGTCTCGCCCTGGCCGGTGACGCGGCCCTGGATGTCGGTGAGGCGGATGCCGTTGAGCGGATCGCTGACGCTGCCGCCGGAGAGCGTGGCCGAGCCCTCGACGCGGGG
>NZ_VRVE01000082.1:0-17706 GCF_008040035.1 Methylobacterium sp. WL9 | reverse complement strand
CGCTCGGGCTGCGCGGCGACAGCCGCTGCGGCAGCGCCGGGCCGCCCGCGTCGTCGGAGCCCGCATGCGCGGGCGGGGGCGTCTTGCTTCTGCGGAACATGGACAATCCTGCTCTCGTCCCGCGCCGTCGGCCCCCGGTCCCGACGGGCCGGATCCTCTCGGATCAACGCGGGCGCGCTAGCCCACTCTGATGGGGTTTTGTGGCGAAAATCGAGTTTGCGCGGCGGCGTAGCGAATGCGCAACAGCCCCCTGCCGCATCCGGGAGGGCGCCGTCAGCGAATCCGCCACGCCTTCAGGGCGGAGCCGTCGAGCGGGACCGGATCGAGCCAATCCGCCGTCGTCTCGCTGCGGGCGAGCCGGGCCGTGAAGGCCTTTTCGGTCTTGCCGGGACAGACGGCGAGGTAGGTCGCGCCGGTTGCCGCGGCCTGCCGCCGGACCTCGTCCTCGCTGCCGTCGGCCACCGCGAGCCCGGCGCTCAGCCCGGCGATGGCGCGGTGATACGGGGCGGCGGCGATGGCATGCGGCGTGTGCACGAGGAGGTACGGGCCGAGATCGATCGGCGCGAGCACCGTGCCTGCGGGAAGTCCGGCGAGTACCCGGAATGCCGGCGGCTCCGAGCAGGCCTCCGCCTGGTTCGCCGCCGCCGGATCCACCTGCCGGATGTCCGCGAGCCGCTCGATGAGCCGTCCCCCGAGGAGCCAGACCGGCGCGTTGAGCGCGATGACCGCCACGAGGAACGCGACCCGCTTGACCGTGCCCTCCGTCGGCCGGCCCGCCAGGGTGAGGGCGCGGTCGAGGCAGATGCCGCCGATGATCGGGACGAAGGCGGAGGCGACGTAGAGCCCGCGGAGCTGGAAGAGGGTCTGGACCGCGCCGATCGCGAGGAAGAGGCTCGCGACGACGAAGAGACGCCGATCGGACCTCTCTCGGAAGGCCAGGAGGATGGCGATGCCCGTCGCCACGATGAGCGAGGCGGCGAAGCCGAGACCCTCGGCCGGATGGTCGCGCAGCATCGCGACCAGGGGCTGCATTTCCCTGACCTGGTAGAGCCAGTTCGCGCGGACCGCATCCGGCATCCCGGTGAACGGGCCATGCAGGCAGGACGGGAACAGGACGACGAAGCCCGCGCAGCCCGCGGCGCCGATTCCGGCGGCGAGGGCTGCCCGGGACACCGGCGTCATCGGTCGCAGAGCGAAGGCCCCGGCTGCCAAGACGGCACCGGTGCCGGCGAGCCAGAGCCAGGGCGGGGAGAGGGCGTCGCAGGCATCCGTCGCCCAGAGCGCGGGCGCCGTCTGCAGGCCGAAGAGCAGGGTCGCGCCGAGACCGAGGCTCGCCCCGAACCCGAGCAGGACCGGCAGCGCCGGGCGGCCCGCGCGGATCCAGTCGGCGGCGACGACGAGGCCGGCAAGCGCGATCGGCGGCATCGCCTCGAGCCCCACCGCCATGGAGCAGGCACAGAGAGATCCGGCGAGCGCGCCCGTGCGCCATGTGCGCCGCGATCGCATCAGGCAGAGGCCGGTGCCGAGCAGGAAGACGATCTGCAGGTTGTGGTGATCGATCCGCCCGGGGGCGAACTGCATCATCAGCACGATGGTCTGCGTCGCCGCGAAGAGGGCGAGGATCGCCGCCCGGCCGTTGACCAGCCCGCGCACGCCGCGGACGAGCACCAGGGCGTAGACGGCGAACAGCAGCGGAGGCCAGAAGGCCGTCGTGATGCGTTCGGCGAGCGATGGGCCGACGAGCGGCGTCAATCCGGCGATGGCGGCGGCCATCGGCGCATCGACCAGCCGCGACCAGTGGCTCGCCTCTCCGGCGGGCGGCAGGAAGCGGTGCTGCACCATGTCGAACCAGGATTGCCCGGCGACGAGGTCGCGCACCTCCGCGAGCCGCATGGCGTCGTCGGTGTCGGGGAGGCGCAGGCCCTGCAGCGCCGCGACGAGACTGCCGGAGCCGTAGCAGGCGAACAGGCCGATGCCCGCGAGCAGCCAGGGGATGGCGGGGCTGTCGACGAGGCGACGCGGCGGCGGCGATGTCGCGTCGAGGGAGGAAGCTGCGGCTGTCATCGTGGGCTCAGTGTGCCGGCATCGGGTGCGGAGCCGGGGCACGCGACGCCGCCGTTCCGCGGAGGATCTCGGCGAGGACCGTCAGGTAGAAGGCGAGGAGCGCGACGGGAGCGATCCCGATCCCCAGCATGTTGAGCGGCATCATCACCACCGGGATCAGCCAGGCGGCCAGCAGCCGCGGGCTCACCGCATCGGGGGACGGTCCGACGAGCCGCCAGACGATCACGGCGGCGATGGCCGTGAGATCGTAGTTGAAGGCATAGGGCGTCAGCAGCGGCACGGCGCAGACGACGAGGGTCGTGCGCTGGACCGGATCGGAGGTGCGCCGCACCGCCCAGACCGTGGCGACGAGAACCGGCACGGACACGGCGGCCTGGATCGCCCAGGCGGCCCGGTCGGGCAGGCCGAAACTGCGGGCGCCGGCATAGACCGAGGCCATCATGCAGGGAAAGAAGCCCTCGAATCGCACCAGGATCGCGAGCAGGAAGCTCCGCACGGTGGTCAGGTGCTCGTACCAGGGCTCGATCCCGAATGCGGCAACCGAGACGGCGACGAGCGCCAGCGCAGTCAGGCAGGCCGAGACGATGGTGCGCCAGGCCCCGAGGGCCACGAGGACGAAGGGCAGAACCAGCCCGAGATGCGGCTTGTAGGTCAGCAGGCCGAACAGCACCCCCGCGAGCCAGGGCCGCCGGTCCAGGGACAGCAGGCCGCCGACGAGCAGCGCGCCGGTGAGAAAGCCGTTCTGCCCGCCCACGGTGTTGATCAGGCAGGCCGGCGCGACAAGGAGTAGGAGCAGCGCCCTCGGCCGCTCGGACGGCGCCACACGGGAGAGCGTGACCGCAGCGAAGGCGGCGAAGAGCAGGATGGTCCAGGCGCCTAGGGCCCAGAAATAGGGGAGCTGCGCGAACGGCCACAGCATCAGCAGCGCGAAGGGCGGATAGCTCCAGTTGTGGAAGGGCAGCGGTGTGCCGAAGACCCGGCCGATCGCCTCCGCATAGGCTTTCAGGTCGGTCAGGATCGCGAGTTCGCCGCCGAAGGCAAGGTGCGGGCCCACCCAGTTGTTGATGAAGTCGCGTCCGATCGGATGACCGGTGACATCGAGGCCGCCCGAGGCGGGCCAATAGAATTGCAGGACGATCGGCAGGATCGCGGCGAGGCCGAGCCCGGCGAAGGCGGCCTGGGCGACGGTGCGGACCCGCGCGGCTTTCCGGCGTTCCGCACCGGCCGTCGCATCGTCCGCCGGACCGAAGGGCGCATCCAGGATCATGGCGTGTCTCCTGGCGGCGGCGGGCATGTTCGGCCTCGGCCTTCGACGTCGCCGTGGGAGGCGAGCAGCCTCGTGAGGCTACGGTGCGAGCCTTAACGAAGTCCGATCGGGGGCTCCGGACACGAGGCCGGACCGGCCGATCGCACCGAACGCAACGGCAGGTGAGGCGGCGTTTACCAATCGCGCATTAGAACTTCGTTCACGACGTCGACCGGCCGCCGCCGCACTCGTACGCGTCGCGGAGTTCTCGATGAGCCACCACACCGAGACGCTGGTGATCGGCGCCGGACCGGCCGGGCTGACGGCCGCCTATCTTCTGGCGAAGGCGGGCCGCGAGGTCACGGTGCTGGAGCGCGACCCGGCCCAGGTCGGCGGCATCAGCCGCACCGTCTCGCACGAGGGCTACCTGTTCGACATCGGCGGGCATCGCTTCTTCTCAAAGTCGAAGGCGGTGGTGGACCTCTGGGACGAGATCCTGCCGAACGACTTCATCGACCGCCCGCGCCTCTCGCGGATCTTCTACAAGGGCAAGTACTACGCCTACCCGCTCAAGGCCTTCGAGGCCTTGAAGAATCTCGGTGTGATCGAGAGCGCCGCCTGCGTTCTCTCCTACGCCTATGCCCGCGCCAAGCCGGTGAAGGATCCGAAGACCTTCCACGAGTGGGTGCGCAACCAGTTCGGCGAGCGGCTCTTCTCGATCTTCTTCAAGACCTACACCGAGAAGGTCTGGGGCATGTCCTGCGACGCGATCTCGGCCGATTGGGCCGCGCAGCGCATCAAGGGCCTCGACCTCGCCTCCGCCATCGTCGACGGGGTCTCCCGCTCCCTCGGCCTGCGCCGCAGGCAGAAGGCCGGCGGCCCGGTGATCAAGACGCTGATCGAATCGTTTCGCTATCCCCGCCGCGGCCCCGGCATGATGTGGGAGGCCGCCGCCGAGAAGACCCGGGCGAACGGCGGCAAGGTGCTGCTCGACCGCGGCGTCGAGCGCCTGACCTGGGATGCACGCCTCGGCCTCTGGACCGTCACCGCGCGCCGCGGCGACGGCAGCCTCGAAACCCATACGGCGAAGAACCTCGTCTCCTCCGCCCCGATCCGCGAGCTGGTGGATTCGATCCGCCCGACTCCGCTCTCGATCTTCAACGCGCGCTCCCTGAAGTACCGCGACTTCCTCACCGTCGCCCTGATCGCCAAGGCGCGCGAGGATTTCCCGGACAACTGGATCTACATCCACGACCCGTCGGTGAAGGTCGGCCGCGTGCAGAACTTCCGCTCGTGGTCGCCGGAGATGGTGCCGGATGCCTCGCGCACCTGCCTCGGCCTCGAATATTTCTGCTTCGAGGGCGACGGGCTCTGGAACGCGCCGGATTCCGAGCTGGTGGCGCTGGCCAAGCGCGAGATCGCGCAGATCGGCCTGCTCACGGAGGACGACGTCGTCGACGCCTGCGTCGTGCGCCAGCCCAAGGCCTATCCGGTCTACGACGAGGACTACAAATCCCACGTCGACACCATCCGGCGCGACCTGGAACGCGGCTATCCGAGCCTGCACCTCGTCGGCCGCAACGGCATGCACAAGTACAACAACCAGGACCACGCGATGATGACCGCGATGCTCACGGTGAAGAACATCGTCGCGGGCGAACGCCTGTTCGATACCTGGTGCGTGAACGAGGACGCGGAGTACACCGAGGCCGGCGTCTCGGGGGCCCAGGAGGCCCTGGCGAGCGAGCGGCTGGTGCCGCGGAAGGTGGCGTGAGGCCGCCACCTCCTCTTCCGCACAGGGGGAGAAGGCTTGGTGGCTAAGTGTCTCTCACAAAACTCTCGCTGCACCGTTGGCGCCAGAGAGAGAACTCCCGGTGATCGGGAGTTTTGTGAGGTGCACTAATCCACCCGCCGCATCACCAGCGACGCGTTCGTCCCGCCGAATCCGAAGGAGTTCGACAGCACGACGTCGACCTTCTTGCGCTTCGCCTCGTGCGGCACGAGGTCGATCTTGGTTTCGACGCTCGGGTTGTCGAGGTTGAGCGTCGGCGGCATCACGCCGTCGCGGATCGTCAGCACCGAGAAGATCGCCTCGACCGCGCCGGCCGCGCCGAGCAGGTGGCCGACGGCGGATTTCGTCGAGGACATCGCGACCTTGGGGGCGGAGTCGCCGAGCAGGCGTTCGACGGCCTTGAGCTCCAGCTCGTCGCCGGCCGGGGTCGAGGTGCCGTGGGCGTTGATGTAGTCGATCTGGCTCGGCTGCAGGCCGGCGCGCTTGAGCGCGGCCACCATGCAGCGATAGCCGCCGTCGCCGTCGGGCGAGGGCGAGGTGATGTGGTAGGCGTCGCCCGAGAGGCCGTAGCCGACCACCTCGGCGTACATCTTGGCGCCGCGCGCCTTGGCGTGCTCGTATTCCTCCAGCACGACGATGCCGGCGCCCTCCCCCATCACGAAGCCGTCGCGATCCTTGTCGTAGGGCCGGGAGGCGCGGGTCGGGTCGTCGTTGAAGCCGGTGGAGAGCGCCCGGCAGGCGGCGAAGCCCGCGAGCGCGAGGCGGTTCACCGGCGATTCGGTGCCGCCGGCGACCATCACGTCGGCATCGCCCAGCGCGATCAGCCGGGCAGCGTCGCCGATGGCGTGCGCGCCGGTGGAGCAGGCCGTGACGACGGAATGGTTGGGGCCCTTCAGGCCGTGCGCGATCGAGACCTGGCCCGAGGCGAGGTTGATGATGCGGCCGGGGATGAAGAACGGGGAAATCTTGCGCGGACCCTTCTCGTGGAGGGTGATCGACGCGTCGTAGATGGAGCCGATGCCGCCGATGCCGGAGCCGATGAGCACGCCGGAGGCGCACTGGTCCTCGTAGGTCTGCGGATGCCAGTCGGCGTCGTCGAGGGCCTGGCCGGCGGCGGCCATGGCGTAGACGATGAAGGGGTCGACCTTGCGCTGCTCCTTGGGCTCCATCCAGCGATCCGGATTGAAGGTCCCGTCGGAACCGTCGCCCAGCGGAATGGTGCAGGCGATCTTGCAGGCGAGGTCGTCGACCTCGAAGGCGGTGACCTTCGAGGCGCCGCTATCGCCGGCGACCAGACGGCTCCAGGCATGCTCGACGCCGCTCCCCAACGGCGACACGATCCCCAGCCCCGTCACGACCACCCGACGCATCATGCTATCCCGAACCGATCCCCGTCATCACCGGAAACGCCCGGAGCGGGAGACCGGTTCGACCCGCCCGGGCGTCGTGCCTTGCAGTTCGGCCTCAGGCCGAGTTCTTCTCGAGGAACTTGATCGCATCGCCGACCGTCTGAATGGTCTCGGCGGCGTCGTCCGGGATCTCGACGTTGAACTCTTCTTCGAACGCCATCACCAGCTCGACCGTGTCGAGGCTGTCGGCGCCGAGATCGTCGATGAAGTTCGCGCCTTCGGTCACCTTCTCGGGCTCGACGCCCAGGTGCTCGACGACGATCTTCTTCACGCGCTCAGCGATATCGCTCATCGTTTTTTGTCCTCGTCTTCTCAGATCGATGGTGAAGGCGCCGTGGCCACCCGTCCCGCTCAGGGGATCTTGTCAGGTAGCCGGTGTCCGATCGCGCGTGTTCTCGCAAGCCGTAACCCGCTGAACCGTCAACTCCCCTCGCACGGCTGAGCCGGGTGTTAACACAGGGCTTTGGCTCTGGCGAGAGCGGGTTCAGAAACCGTTCATCGCCGTGGTTTTCGGGTCGTTTGCGCTCTGAACGCGATGCTGCGGAGCAGCAAAATCCGCATGTTCAATACATCGCCATGCCGCCGTTGACGTGCAGCGTCTGGCCGGTGACGTAGGCGGATTCGTCGGCCGCCAGATAGACCGCCGCCGCGCCGATTTCGGCGCCGGTGCCGAGACGGCCCGCGGGCACGCGGGCGAGGATCCCCTCGCGCTGCTTCTCGTTGAGCGCATCGGTCATCGCCGACGTGATGAAGCCCGGCGCGATGCAGTTCACCGTGATGCCGCGGGTGGCGACTTCGGCCGCGAGCGCCTTGGTCATGCCGACGAGGCCGGCCTTGGCGGCGGCGTAGTTGACCTGACCCGGATTGCCCGTGGCGCCGACGACCGAGCCGATGTTCACGATGCGGCCGTGGCGGCGCTTCATCATCCCCCTTGTGGCGGCCCGCGACAGCCGGAAGGCCGCGGTGAGGTTGACCGCGATCACCGCGTCCCACTCGTCGTCCTTCATCCGCATGGAGAGGTTGTCGCGGGTGATGCCGGCATTGTTGACCAGGATGTCGAGCCCGCCGAGGGCGGCTTCCGCCGCCGGCACCAGCGCCTCGACGGACGCCTTGTCGGAGAGGTCGGCCTCGACCACCGCGACGCGCTCCCCGCCGAGTTCGGCCGCGAGTTCGTCGAGCACCGCCCGCCGCGTGCCGGAGAGCGCCACGTGGGCGCCCTGCGCATGAAACGCCCGGGCGATGGCGCCGCCGAGACCGCCGGTGGCGCCGGTGACGAGGGCCTTGCGGCCGGTCAGATCGAACATCGTCAAATCATCCTCAAGCGTAGGCGGCGACGTCGTCGGCCGTGCCGATGGCGCCGGCGGTGGCTCCCGGCGCGATCCGCTTGACCAATCCCGTCAGGACCTTGCCGGCGCCCAATTCGTAAAAGCGGTCGACGCCGGAGGCCGCCATGGCGGCAACGCTCTCGGCCCAACGCACGGTGCCGGTGACCTGCGCCACCAGTGCCTCGCGGATCGCCTCCGGATCGCTCAGCGGTCCGGCGGTGACGTTGGCGTAGATCGGCACCGACGGCGCCCGCATCGAGACCTGACGAAGCGCCTCGCGCATGGCGTCGGCCGCCGGACCCATCAGACTGCAGTGGAAGGGGGCGGAGACGTTGAGCAGGATCGCGCGCTTGACGCCGCGCTTCTGCGCGATGGCCACGGCGCGCTCGATCGCATCCTTGTGGCCCGACAACACGACCTGCCCCGCGCCGTTGTCGTTGGCGACGCCGCAAACCCGACCCTCTGCAGCCTCCTCGGCGATGGCGTGGGCGGTGGCGAGGTCGGGGCCGATCAGCGCCGCCATGGCGCCCTCCCCCGGCGCCACCGCACGCTGCATCGCCTCGCCGCGGATGCGCAGCAGCCGGGCGGTGTCGGCGATCGAGAAAGTGCCGGCGGCGGCGAGCGCGGAATATTCGCCGAGCGAATGGCCGGCGACGCAGGCGGCGTCCCGGGCGATGTCGAGACCGCGCTCGCTTTCGAGCGCCCGCACCACCGCGAGGCTCGCCGCCATCAGGGCCGGCTGGGCGTTGGCCGTGAGCGTCAGCTCCTCGACCGGCCCCTCGAACATGATGCGCGAGAGGTTTTCGCCGAGGGCGTCGTCAACCTCGGCGAAGACGTGGCGCGCCGGCTCGGAGATCGCGGCCAGCGCCTTGCCCATGCCGACGACCTGGCTGCCCTGGCCGGGGAAGATGAAGGCTCGCGTCATGACGTTCGGTCCGTCTCGTGCCGCATCGCCGCGCGCTGCGCCGACGGGTCGGCGGGCGCGGCCTCAAGGCGCGGCGCACTCGCATCGCAGGCCGCGGGTGTCAACAATGCAACGCACAAGCCCGGCGGCGGCCCATCGCGATCGCCTCCACAGCGAGGCGGGCCGCGACAGGACCGGGCGCTTCCCAGTGCCGCGGGTGAGGGCAAGCGCTATCTTAATCGTGGAGACTGGCCTACAGAAGTATATCGTCAGCAACTCGTATCGGGCGCTGATGCCTGAGAGATGAGTGTGCTCCCGCCTGAAAGATTCAGGGGGGCGTATGCCGCGCTATTATTTCGATATCGACGACAGCATTTCGATCCATGACGAGCAGGGGCAGGATTTTTCGGATTCCGCCGCCGCTCAAGCGGAGGCGTTCCGTCGGGCTGCGGTCTATGGCGGCGACCCGGCCAATCTCGAGAAGAGCGGCGTCATCGTCGTCACGGTTCGGGACGGACCGGATTCGGTGGTGGTGCGGGTTCGCCTGATCTGTCAGGTCGACGATCGGAAACCCGGTGCCGGCGCGAATTCGGGCGTGCAGGGATCGATGCCGCATGTCGCATAGTTGGTGAAGCGATGCCGAGGGCAGCCCGCCCTCCGGCAAGACGCAACCCTTGGGTATGCTTCTTTATTTCTTCGACATCAGCGGCAGCGTCCGGATCGCTGACAAGACCGGGCGGCATGTTCGCGATTCGCTCGACCTGCGCGCTCAGGCCCTGATGGAGGCGGCGAGCGTCGCCGCACGCGAATCCCGTCACGGCAAGGAAGCGGAGATCGTCGTGACGGTTCGCGACCTCACGGGCGCGGTCTGCCTCAGGGTTCGCATGTTGTCCCAGGTCGACGTTCCATAAAGCGCCTTCCGGCCAAGTGGTTGCCGCTTGGTCGAAAAAGCGCGTCACGACAAAAGCTTAGGGACGCCGAGCAGATGCGGTCGGATCGGATACGGCTCCAGCAGTCAGCGTCTGGCGTTCCAGCTCGATCATCAGCATCTCGACCAAGGTCCGCACCCGCAACGGCGCGTCGGCGCCGACCAGCCTTTCAAGCTCCTGGCAGAGCCTGATGATCTCGGACATGTCTTTGGATTCGTCGGACATTCGGCCTCGCACGGTGCGACGGTCACGGATCTGCGCGCCGGGAAATAACGTCACGACGGAACGCTAAGTTGCAAGCCGCGTCGGCGGGTTTCATCGTGGATCACGACCGTACGATCGCGCCCGCAAGCATCGAGGCCAAGATACGGACGGCCATGTCAGGATTCGCGTGCATCGGATCGCCGCCTGAACGTTCGACACCGCCCCGATCTTGGAGAACGAAACGATCGACGCGTCACCGGAAAGCTTGCCGATCGGTCGGGTATCCTACGGAGCGGCCGGCTTTATATCTGTTGCGATCACATTCTTCGCTCAGGCTTCGTCGAAGAAGTCCACGCCGCCGGTGTCGAGGCTGTAGGCGGCACCGACCACGCGCAGCTGCCTGTGCTCCAACGGATCGATCAGGGCCGGCTCCGAGGCCGTACGCAGGCGCGAGACGATGCGCGAGACGTTGGCCCGGACCGCGTTCTCGACGAGATCGCCGGGCTTGTCCCTGACCGAGAGCACCGCCGGCACGATCGGCTCGATCATCCGTCCGATGGCGCCGGGATAGACGGTGTTGTTCTTTACGACGTCCACGGCGGCGAGCACCGCGCCGCAGCGGCTGTGGCCCATCACCAGGATCAGCGGCACGCCGAGTTGCGAGACGGCGTACTCGATCGAGCCGAGCGCCGCGGTGTCGACGGTGTTGCCGGCGTTGCGCACGATGAACAACTCGCCGAGCCCGCGTCCGAACAGGATCTCTGGCGAGACGCGGGAATCGGAGCAGCTCACCAGCACGCAGAACGGCGTCTGCGCGAGCGCGATCTCGATGCGGCGCTCGCGGCCCTGGACGGCGCGCACCGGGCTGTCGGTGGAGAAGGACCGGTTGCCGTCCTTCAACGCCTGCAGCGCCCGATCGGGCGTCAGATCGGTCTTCTTGTGGGAGAGTTCCGCGGCGAAGCCGGGCCGTGGAAGCGCGGTTGCCGCGAAGCAGCCGAGCCCGGCGGCGCAGCCGCAGCTCAGGAAGGCGCGTCGATCGAGCTGCTGGCCCACGGTGCACTCCCTCGTCGGATCGAACGACGGCGCTTCCTGTCCCGAAAGCCGTCCCGGACGGTAGCGTGCGGATCGCGGGTTGTAACCCGGATTCGCCCGGCCCGCCGCTTCAGCCCGCCGCCGCAGGTCTGCCGAGGCCGACGACGATCGATTTGGCGAAGGCGTCGACGAGGCCGGCCTCCAGCTTGCCCTCCATGCTCTGGAGGACGCGCAGGGCCTCGCTCTCGGGCATCGGCGCCTTGTACGGCCGCCGCTCGATCAGCGCCGCGTAGATGTCGCAGATCGTGAGCAGACGGACCGGATCGCCGATCGCCGACCCGCTCAGGCCGTCCGGATAGCCCGAGCCGTCGAGCATCTCGTGGTGATGGCGCGTCACCGCCAGCGTGATCGCATCGCAGGAGCCCGACGCCAGCAGGATCTCGTGCCCGATGGCGGCATGCGTGCGCATCACGGTGCGCTCGTCGGGATCGAGCCGGCCAGGCTTGTTCAGGATCGCCGCGGGGATCCGCGACTTGCCGACGTCGTGGACTAGCGCGGCGCGCACCATGCGCTGGGAATCGCCGCCCGACAGGCGGAGCGAGCGTGCGAAGCCGGCCGTGAGGCCGGCCACGAGCAGGCAATGCTGAAAGGTGATGTCGTCGTGCATGCGCACGACCTCCAGCCATCCGGTCAGACCGCCGTCCTTGACGGCGTCCATCACCGGATCGAGCCCGCGCTCGACCTCCTCCATGTCGATGCCGCCGGTCTCGGCCGTGTGGAACATGCTGTTGATGAGCTCGCCCGTGCGCGCGACGTGACGCCGGACGATGAGTTCGGCGATCGTGTCCTCGGGATGGATCTGACGGAACAGGGCCTCCACGACGACGCTCGGGTCGAGCGTGGCGGGAAGGCAGGCCGTCGCCCCCAGGGACTGCGCCTCGTGGACGGCCGCCGCCTGGCTGCTGCGCACGAGATGGATCGCCGGCAGACGCCGCCCTTGGAGGCGGCCGAGCAGCCTGTTGAGGCAAACGCGGGTCTCGGATCGCGTCGGCGTGACGTCGGCGATGATGCCGATGGTGGCGTCGAGATCCGCCCAGTGCTCCTCGACCCCGGCCAGACGGCAATCCGCGACCGGCGCGACGGCTTCCGCGAGATGGCGGCCCCGATCGGGCCGGTCGCTCAGAACCACGACGTTTCCGCTCGCCATCAGGCTTCGGTTCGCGTGCGTTCCCTTCATGTTTGAGCCTTCGTTCCATGGTGGCGTCGCGCTCTTGTGAGCCGAGATGGTTTTCAGAGCGTTCTCGTCGGCGGAGAAAGGCGCGTCCGCGATCGCGTCAAGATTCTGCTCCCCGAATACCGCAATCCTGCGGTCGTCCGGCAGGATCGGATACTTGAAGTAAAGCTTTGCTGCCGCGTCTCGAAACATCGCGAGAAATCCAGCAACGGCTCGAAAACCATGTATCGCAGTATCACGAATTCCGTCGTGTCGTCGACGGAGCGTCGCGGGCGAGCCGTCTTGCGCGCAGCTCTCCGAGATCCGTTCGGCGCGCCGACATTCGGGATCGAAGTGCATTTCCGGTGTCTGCGCACCCGAACGCCGCGTTCCGTCGGCCCGGGCCCGGAGCCCCCGGTCCGACCGGCGCGGGCCGCGCTTGTTGCAGGGCCGCATCGGGTGTAAGGAGCTGGTTCATACCGCAACACTCCGTATACCTTGGGAAGGGGCCGCTCCGCATGGCTCGCGTCACCGTCGAAGACTGCATCGAGAAGGTCGAGAACCGGTTCGAGCTGGTGCTGCTCGCCAGCCACCGTGCGCGCCTGCTCGCCTCCGGCGCCCCGCTGACCGTCGATCGCGACCGCGACAAGAACCCCGTCGTGGCGTTGCGCGAGATCGGCGACGCGACCATCACGGCCGACGACCTCAAGGAGCAGCTGATCCATTCGCTGCAGAAATACGTCGAGGTCGACGAGCCGGAGGCCGAGACCGTGCCGCTGCTGTCGAGCTCGCCCGCGGCCGCATCCGTTGCGCCGCCATCGGCCAACGGCGACGAAAGCGCGCCGAACTTCGACCGCATGAGCGAGGAAGACCTGCTCCGCGGCCTCGAGAACCTCGCGCCGCCGACCGAGACCGACGACGAGGGCGACTGAGCCGCCGCGTTCACACCGCGATGTCTGAACGAGCCCGGTCGCAAGGCCGGGCTTCTTCGTTTCGGCCTTCCCGGTGTGTCGGCCGCATAAACGCGACCCCATATCCACGCGATCGTGTCTGGTGCCGGGCGCGCCGATGCGGGAATACTCCCGCTTTCGGGTCTCTGGCCGTGTTTGCGGAAGGTGATGTCGGCGGATGATGCGCCAGTACGAACTCGTCGAGCGGGTCAAACGCTACAACCCGGCCACCGACGAGGCTCTCCTCAACCGAGCCTACGTCTACGCGATGCGCGCCCACGGCACCCAGAAGCGGGCCTCGGGCGATCCCTTCTTCGCACATCCGCTGGAAGTGGCCGCGATCCTCACCGATCTGCGGCTCGACGATGCCACCATCGTCGCGGCCGTCCTGCACGACACCGTCGAGGACACGGCGGCGACGCTCGAGGAGATCGGCCGGCTGTTCAGCCCCGAGATCCGGGCGCTGGTCGACGGCCTGACCAAGCTCAAACGGCTCGACCTCGTCTCGAAGCGCGCCGTGCAGGGCGAGAACTTCCGCAAGCTCCTGCTGGCTGTGGCCGAGGACGTGCGCGTGCTCCTCGTGAAGCTCGCCGACCGCCTGCACAACATGCGCACCCTGAGCTTCATGAAGCCCGAGAAGCGCGCCCGCATCGCCGAGGAGACCCTCGACATCTACGCGCCGCTTGCCGGCCGCATGGGCATGCAGGAGCTGCGCGACGAGCTGGAGGACCTCTCCCTCCAGAACCTCAAGCCGGAGGTCTACGCCACCATCGCCAAGCGGCTGGAGGCGTTCTCCGAGACCTCCCGCAGCCTGATCGCGACCATCGAGAAGGATCTGACCGCGCGCCTCGCGGTGCGGGGCATCCCGGCCGAGGTGAAGGGGCGGCTCAAGAAGCCCTATTCGATCTGGTCGAAGATGGAGCGCAAGTCCGTCGCCTTCGAGCAGCTCTCCGACATCGTCGGCTTCCGCGTCGTCGTCGGCACCACGCCCGAATGCTACGGCGCGCTCGGCGTCGTCCACACCAGCTGGCCGACCGTGCCCGGCCGCTACAAGGACTACATCTCGACGCCGAAGCAGAACGACTATCGCTCGATCCACACCACGGTGATCGGGCCGAAGCGCCAGCGCGTCGAACTGCAGATCCGCACCTACGCCATGGACGAGATCGCCGAATACGGCATCGCCGCGCATGCGCAGTACAAGGAGGACGGCGAGCGCGACGACGCCGAGAACCGCCCGAGGCTGGCCACCGAGAGTGGGGCCTACCAGTGGCTGCGCCGCACCATCGAACTCCTGGCCGAGGGCGATTCCCCGGAAGAATTCCTGGAGCACACCAAGCTCGAACTCTTCCAGGACCAGGTCTTCTGCTTCACGCCGAAGGGCCGCCTCATCGCCCTGCCCCGCGGCGCCACGCCGATCGACTTCGCCTATGCGGTGCATACCGACGTCGGCAACTCGGCGGTGGGGGCCAAGATCAACGGCCGCATGGCCCCGCTGCTGCACGAACTCGCCAACGGCGACGAGGTCGAGATTTCCCGCTCGGACGGCGCCTCGCCGCCGGCCGCGTGGGAGTCCCTCGTCGTCACCGGCAAGGCCCGCGCCGCCATCCGCCGCGCCACCCGCACCGCCGTGCGGCGGCAATATGCCGGCCTCGGCCGCCAGATCCTCGATCGCGCCTTCGAGCGCGCGGGCAAGAGCTTCACGGAGGAGAAGCTGCGGGGCTCCCTGCCGCGGCTCGCCCGCGCCACGCCCGACGACGTCTTCGCGGCGGTGGGCCGCGGCGAGATGTTCTCGGGCGACGTGGTCAAGGCGGTCTATCCGGACTTCAAGGACAACCGCAGCACGGGCTCGCCGGGCTCGGCCCAGGGCGGCGCCGACGGGGCCGGCCGGCTCAGCCGCAAGGACCAGACGATCCGCCTGACCTTTCCCGAGGGCGGGGCCGTGCCGGACGCAGGGATCCCGATCCGCGGCGTCGCCGGCGACCTGCCGGTGAGCTTCGCCCCGAATGGCGGTGCGGTGCCCGGCGACCGCATCGTCGGCATCCTGACGCCCGGCATCGGCGTGACGATCTACCCGATCCAGTCGGCGGCGCTCGCCGATTTCGACAACGAGCCCGAGCGCTGGCTCGACGTGCGCTGGGACGTAGAGGCCGGCTCCAACGAACGCTTCCCCGCCCGCCTCATGGTGGAGTCGATCAACGAGCCCGGCGTGCTGGCCCAGATCTCCCAGGTCATCGCCGACCACGACGGCAACATCGACAACGTCAAGATGACCCGCCGCACCCAGGACTTCACCGACATCGTCATCGATCTCGCCGTCTGGGACCTGAAGCACCTCAACGCCATTGTGATGGAATTGCGGGCGAAGCGCTCGGTGAGCCGGGCGGAGCGGATGAACGGGTGAGGTGGAGAGACACCGTTTGACGGAATAAGTTTTCGTACGTACAAAAAGCTGTGACGATCATCTACGACGAGTCGAAGCGACAGGCGAACATCGCCAAGCATGGATTCGACTTCTCGGAGTTCGAGGCGGCCTTCAGCTTCGACCGGTTCGTGACCCTGCCCGCCAAGGCCAGCAGGACTGGGCGCATCCGCTTCACGCTGGTCGGGACGTGGAAAGGGGCGACTGTCGTCGTCGCGATCGTCTCGCCACTGGGAACCGAGGCGGTCTCGCTCGTCAGCATTCGCCACGCCAACGCGAAGGAAAGGGCCGTCCATGACCAAGCCTGAACACGCCCCCGGCTACGTTCCGAACGAGGCCTACAGTCAGGAGGACTGGGACGAGGTCTCGGACAATCCGGAACTGACGGACGAGCAGCTGGCGCAGCTGCGGCCTGCAAAGGACGTGCTGCCGCCGGCGCTCTATGAGGCGCTGGTGAACCGGGGCGGCCGACCGCCGGCCGTCATCCGCAAGGTGCCGGTGACGATCCGGCTCGACCCGCACGTCGTCGACGCCTTCAAGGCCACCGGGCCGGGCTGGCAGACCCGCATGAACGACGCCCTCGCAAAAGCCGCCACCGGCCTTCCGCGTGCGTGACGGGCCATGACAGAACCAACCAGCGTTCGGGGCCGGTAGCCACGCATCATCCGGAGCCTTGCCTCCACGGCCCCCGCTTGCGAGAAGCCGTGCGCTTTTCCCGCTCCGCGAAGGCCCTGCCCGCATGACCCCTGAGGCCGTCCTCGACGAATTCCGCGATGCCGGCGCATTGCTGCAGGGGCACTTCATTCTCAGCTCCGGCCTGCACTCGCCGACCTTCCTGCAGAAGATGACGATCTTTTCCGATCCCGCGCGCACCGAGCGGCTCTGCCGCGCCCTGGCCGCGGCGATCACCGAGCGGTTCGGGCGGATCGACATCGTGGTCTCCCCGGCGATCGGCGGCATCATCCCCGGTTACGAGACGGCACGGCATCTCGGCGCGCGGGCGATCTTCGTCGAGCGCGATCCCGGCAAGCCGTTCCAGCTCCGGCGCGGCTTCAGCATCCCCGCCGGCACGCGCGCCGTGATCGTCGAGGACATCGTCTCCACGGGGCTGTCGGCGCGCGAATGCCTCGCCTCGCTTGCCTCCGAGGCCGGCGAGATCGTCGGCGCGGCCTGCCTGATCGATCGCTCGGGTGGTCGTGGCGAGATCGGCCTGCCGCTGGTTTGCCTCGCCGCCCTCGACATCCCGGCCTACCCCGCCGACGCGCTGCCGCCCGAACTCGCGGCCCTGCCCGCGGTGAAGCCCGGCAGCCGGGCGATCCCGGCGGCGTAAGCGCGGGAGCGTCGATCGTCTCGACGCGCGGTTGTTCGCAAAGGCTTCGTGCCCGCGGCCGCGCGATCGACGGGCCGGCGGCAAGCAAAACCTTGCTTTAGCTTGACAGAGCTGCCGATTTTTACCAAGACTAGTCGCTGTCGACTGTGTCTGTTTTTCGATGCAGGAAAGCTGTTTTTCCTCGCGGGCCGTCCCGCCGCATAAATTTGAAAGGTTTTAAAGCCGAATACACGTGCGCCCTCGCGGTCACGGGCGGCGTTGCCACACGCGCAAAACCCCATTCGGCTCCCGGCTGACATCAGTCGCGCCATCATCATTCCCATTGCCTTTCCAGTACAACGGATTTTTCAATGCCGGCACAGCAGCGCAGCGCCCTCTTCATCGACGGCGCAAATCTCTACGCCACCACCAAGGCCCTCGGTTTCGACATCGACTACAAGCGGCTCCTGAAGGAGTTCCAGGCCCGCGACAATCTCATCAGGGCTTTCTACTATACGGCCATGATCGAGGACCAGGAATACTCTTCGATCCGCCCGCTGATCGATTGGCTCGACTACAACGGCTATCGCGTCGTCACCAAGCCGGTGAAGGAGTTCACGGATTCGGCCGGCCGGCGCAAGATCAAGGGCAACATGGACATCGAGCTCGCGATCGATGCGCTCGAGCTCGCCCCGCATATCGACCAGATGTACCTGTTCTCCGGCGACGGCGATTTCCGCTCGCTGGTGGAGGCGATGCAGCGCCGTGGCGTTCGTGTGACCGTGGTCTCGACCATCCAGACCCAGCCCGCGATGATCGCCGACGACCTGCGCCGGCAATGCGACGAGTTCGTCGACCTGACCCAGCTCATCGCCCGCGTCGGTCGCGACCCCGGCGACCGCCCGGC
>NZ_VRVE01000081.1:0-18897 GCF_008040035.1 Methylobacterium sp. WL9 | reverse complement strand
GGGCCGTGCCACCCGTTTTCTGCTAGGCTCCCCGTTAGCGGTGGCGAAATCGGGATCTGAGACGGTTGCGCATCCTCGCCTTTGCGCGGGCTGCCATCGCTCAGGTCATGTCCGCCCGGCCGCCTCGGCCTTGTCGAGGCAATGCACGTCGAAGGGCAGGGCGGACGGCGCTGCGGCGGCGGCCGAAGCCACGATCCCGCCGAGGAAGGCCTGCATCACGAGGGCATAGAGCGCCACGACGGCCGTCAGCACGCGCCAGCCGCGCACGCCTCCGCCGTCACCGATGCTCGCCCTGGTCATCGCCGTTTCTCTAGACCGGCCCTGGCCGTTCCGCCAGATCGCGCACGAACCCATCCCGAAATCCATCTGAGCGTGCGGCCACGCACGGTCAAGCTGTGGCGCGCCATATTATAGCCCGGAGATCATGTGTTCTTAACGTGAGACCGACATCACAAGCGGTAGACGCATTCCGGCGCGTATCGGATCAGGCCGGATCCGTATTCTCCGCCCCCTTCCGGATCAGAGCATTGGATCGATGCTGAATCAGGCCTCCACCACCCGCCCCGCCTTCCGCCTCGGCCTCGCGCTGCTGGCCGGCTCCGCCGTGTTCGCGCTTCCCGCGCTCGCGCGCGATTCCGGCGACGGCGCCCAGGCCGAATGGGCCCAGGACTACGCCTCGCCCGCGACCATGCAGGTGCGCCGCTCCTCGACCCCGATCCTGTCGCCCCTGACCATCGAGGCGACCGAGCAGATCATCGAGAAGTATCGCGCCATCGTCTCCCGCGGCGGCTGGCAGCCGGTCTCCGGCGCAGCGTCCCTACGCGTCGGCTCGCGCGGCCCCGCGGTCGGGGCGCTGCGCCAGCGCCTGATCGTCACCGGCGACCTCGACGCCCAGGCCGGCGGCGGCGGCGTCTACGATTCCTACGTCGCGGCCGGCGTGAAGCGCTTCCAGGCCCGCCACGGCCTCAGCCAGACCGGCCAGATGAGCCCGGCCACGCAAGCGGCCATGAACGTGTCGGCCGACATCCGCCTGCGCCAACTCGAGACCAACCTGATCCGCCTGCGCTCCTATTCGGGCAACCTGGGCAACCGCTTCGTCATCACCAACATCCCGGCCGCCCTCGTCCAGACGGTCGAGAACGGTCAGGTCGTGACCCTGCACGCCGCCGGCGTCGGCAAGATCGACCGTCAGTCGCCGATCATGAACACCAAGGCGACGCAGATCAATTTCAACCCCTTCTGGACGGTTCCGGCTTCCATCGTGAAGAAGGACCTCATCCCCAAGATGCAGAAGGATCCGAACTACCTCACCGACAACAAGATCCGCATCTTCACCGGTGAGACCGAAGTCTCGCCGCGTTCGGTGAACTGGAACTCGGACGAGGGCACGCGCTACCGCTACCGCCAGGATTCGGGCGCCGACTTCAACTCGATGGGCGTGGTGCGGATCAACATCCCGAACCCCTACGGCGTGTTCATGCACGACACGAACTCGCGCGGCGTGTTCGGCGACGACTTCCGCTTCATCTCGTCAGGCTGCGTGCGCCTGCAGAACGTGCGCGAGTACATCACTTGGCTTCTCAAGGACACGCCCGGCTGGGACCGTGCCCATGTCGAGCAGGCCGTGGAGAGCGGCCAGCGCATCGACGCGACGCTGACCACGCCCGTGCCGGTCTACTGGACCTACATCACCGCCTGGTCGACGCCGGACGGCACGGTGCAGTTCCGCGACGACATCTACAAGCGCGACGGCGTCAACGTGCCCTCGACCATCGAGGCCCCGACCCCGGTGGCGAGCGCCGCCGCCACCACCCCGCAGCGCTTCGAGCAGTTCGAAGGCGGCGACGAAGAGAACTAGTTCTGGTGGTTTGCCGGGGTGGCTCGACCCCGGCGGCAGAGGCTTTGAAAGACCCGCGCTTTCGTCTAGGAGGCGCGGGTCTTTCTCTGTCCGGCCCGCGAGAAAGCAACGGATCTTTGGAAAGCAACGGATCTTGGCGCCCTTCCTCTCGATCGGCCTCTATCTCGCCGCGCTGCTCGGCGGCGTCGCCTTCGTCCTGCAGCAGACGGTCAATGCCGGCCTTCGCGGCGCGCTCGGCTCGCCGTTCTGGGCCGGGCTGACCAACTTCGTGGTCGGCGCCGTCGCCCTGGCCGCCCTGCTCGCCGCGATGCGCGAGCCGGTTCCGTCGCTGGACGCGGCCTCCCGCGCACCCTGGTACGCCTGGACCGGCGGCCTGCTCGGCGTCCTCTACATCGTCGGCACGATCCTCTTGGTGCCCCGCCTCGGCGCGGCGACCGTGGTCGGGCTGTTCATCGTCGGCCAGATCCTGTGCGCATTGGTCTTCGACCAGTTCGGGCTTCTCGGCGTGCCGGTGCGGGAGGTCGGAGCAGGGCGGCTGCTGGGCGCTGCGCTGATGATCGTCGGCGTGGGGTTGGTCTCTGCGTTCTGACGACGCTGCGGCGGCACGTCGCCACGCGCAAAAGGCGGTCCGCGGCTAATTTTTTTGAGCCTTGCGGCAAAAACCCCTGCGGTTGGCGGCCCTCGTGGCCGCGTGTACTAACTGCAATCTGAGAAACGCCCCCCGTGAACGCCCACGGGACGATGGGTGCGTTACGCCCGACAACCAAGAATGAGGCCATCCATGAGTGCCGGTACCGCTGCCGCCAACGATTCCACCAGCCAGTTCTTCTCCGCCCGCGTCACCGAGACCGATCCGGAGCTCGCCAAGGCGCTCGAACAGGAGCTCGGACGCCAGCAGCACGAGATCGAGCTGATCGCCTCGGAGAACATCGTCTCCCGCGCGGTGCTGGACGCTCAGGGTTCGGTGCTCACCAACAAGTACGCCGAGGGCTATCCGGGTCGCCGCTATTACGGCGGCTGCCAGTTCGTCGACGTCGCCGAGACGCTGGCCATCGAGCGCGCCAAGCGCCTGTTCGGTTGCGGCTTCGCCAACGTGCAGCCGAATTCCGGCTCCCAGGCGAATCAGGGCGTGTTCATGGCCCTCATGCAACCGGGCGACACCTTCCTCGGCCTCGACCTCGCCGCCGGCGGCCATCTCACCCACGGCGCTCCGCCGAACGTCTCGGGCAAGTGGTTCAAGCCGGTCTCCTACAGCGTGCGCCGCGAGGACCAGCGCATAGACATGGAGCAGGTCGAGAAGCTCGCCCACGAGCACAAGCCCAAGGTGATCATCGCCGGCGGCTCGGGCTATCCGCGCCACTGGGACTTCGCGAAGTTCCGTGAGATCGCCGACGCGGTCGGCGCCATCTTCTTCGTCGACATGGCCCACTTCGCGGGTCTCGTCGCGGCCGGCGTCCACCCGTCGCCGTTCCCGCACGCGCACGTCGCCACCACGACGACCCACAAGACGCTCCGCGGCCCCCGCGGCGGCATGATCCTCACCAACGACGAGGCGCTGGCCAAGAAGTTCAACTCGGCGATCTTCCCCGGCCTGCAGGGCGGCCCGCTCATGCACGTGATCGCGGCCAAGGCCGTCGCCTTCGGCGAGGCGCTCAAGCCCGAGTTCAAGATCTACGCGAAGCAGGTCATCGAGAACGCCAAGGCGCTCGCCGACACCCTGATGACCGGCGGCTACGACATCACCTCGGGCGGCACCGACAACCACCTGATGCTGGTCGACCTGCAGAAGAAGGGCCTCACCGGCAAGGCCGCCGAGGCCGCGCTCTCGCGGGCCGACATCACCTGCAACAAGAATGGCGTGCCGTTCGATCCGGCCAAGCCCACCATCACCTCGGGCATCCGCCTCGGCACCCCGGCCTCGACCTCGCGCGGCTTCGGCGTCGCCGAGTTCAAGCAGATCGGCGGCTTCATCGTCGAAGTGCTCGACGGTCTCGTCGAGAAGGGCGAGGGCGGCGATCCGGCGATCGAGGCCGCGGTCAAGGAGAAGGTCCACGCCCTGACCGCGCGCTTCCCGATCTACCAGTAGCCGCGGGCGCCCTTTCGGCGCCTCCGTCACCACGCTAGAAGCGGCCGCGGATCGTTCGTCCGCGGCCGTTTTCGTTTTCGACACTGAGGTTGCCGGCCGATGCGGTGTCCCTATTGCGGCGGCCCCGATACCCAGGTGAAGGACTCGCGCCCGAGCGAGGACGCTTCCGCCATCCGCCGCCGGCGCGTCTGCCCGGATTGCGGCGGCCGCTTCACCACCTTCGAGCGGGTGCAGCTGCGCGAGCTCACAGTGCTCAAGCGCTCCGGCAAGCGCGTACCCTTCGACCGCGACAAGCTGCAGCGCTCGATCGACGTGGCGCTCCGCAAGCGCTCGGCCGACCCCGAGCGCGTGGAGCGGCTCGTCTCCGGCATCACCCGGCGGCTCGAGAGCGGCGGCGAGGGCGAGGTGACCAGCGAGGCCATCGGCGAGGCGGTGATGGAGGGGCTGAAGGGCCTCGACGACGTCGCCTATGTGCGCTTCGCCTCCGTCTACAAGAACTTTCGCGAGGCGCAGGACTTCAAGGACCTGCTCGGCACCCTGGGGGACGTCGGCACGCTGCCCTTCGGCGATGCGCCCGAACCGGACGCCCCCCGCCCGCGCAGCCGCACGGCCCGGTCGCGCGCGTGAGTTTTTCGGAATCCGCGGATGATCTCCGCTTCATGCGGCTGGCCCTGGCGCTGGGGCGGCGCAACCAGGGCCGGACCTGGCCGAACCCGTCGGTCGGCGCCGTGGTCGTGGCCAATGGAGAAATCGTCGGGCAGGCGGTGACGGCGCCCGGCGGGCGTCCGCATGGCGAGCCGACGGCCCTGGCCATGGCCGGGGAGCTTGCTCGGGGCGCGACGCTCTATGTCGGGCTCGAACCCTGCTCGCATCACGGCCGCACGCCTCCCTGCACCGACGCGATCGTCGCGGCCGGGATCGGCCGCGTCGTCTCGGCGATCGAGGATCCCGACCCGCGGGTCGCCGGGCGCGGCCATGCCCTCCTGCGGGAGGCCGGCATCGCTGTCGAGACCGGCCTGCTGCGGGACGAGGCCGCGCGCGACCATCGCGGCCATATCAGCCGGGTGACGCGCGGCCGCCCGAGCCTCCACCTCAAGCTCGCCCGCACCCGCGACGGCTTCGCCGCGCATGCCCGCGACGAGCGCCTGCGCATCACCGGCCCGATCGCGGACGGCGCGGTGCATCTCTGGCGCGCTCATGCCGACGCCATCCTCGTCGGGATCGGCACGGTGCGGGCCGACGATCCGGCGCTGACCGTGCGGCTGCCGGGCCTCGACGCGCGCTCGCCGCTGCGGGTCGTGCTCGACTCGTCCCTGCGGCTCAACCCGGCCTCGCGGCTGGTGCGCGGCGCAAGGGAAGTGCCGACCCTGGTGCTCACCACGCGCTCCGCGCCGGTCCATGCCAAACGGATGCTGGCCTCCTTCGGCGTCGAGGTCCTGTTGGTCCCCTCCGATCCCGCCGGCCGGGTCGACCTGCACGCAGCCCTCGCGGCGTTGGCCGAGCGCGGCATCACCCGTCTGTGCAGCGAGGGCGGCCCGCATCTCGCCGACGCGCTGGCCGCCGCCGGCCTCATCGACGTGCTGACCCTGTTCACCGGTCCCGAGGCGCTGGGCCCCGCTGGCGGCCTGCCGGCGATCGGCCCGCATCTCGAAACGGCGATCCGCGATGGCCACCTGTGCGAAAGCGCGGCGCGGATGCTCGGCCCCGACCACGCCGTCACCTACGAGCGGAGAACCTGAGAAGAAATGTTCACCGGCCTGATCAGCGACGTCGGCCATGTCGTATCAATTACCGGCGACGATCGGCTGCGGCGTGTCGTCATCGAGAGCGCCTACGACCCGGCGACCATCGCGCTGGGCGCCTCGATCGCCTGTTCCGGCCCCTGCCTGACGGCGGTGGAGATCGCGCCGCATGGCACCGGCTGCCGCTTCTCCATCGACGCCGCAGCCGAAACGCTGGCCCGCACCACGCTTGGCACCTGGGGGGAGGGCACCCGGATCAACCTGGAGCGCTCGCTGAAGATCGGCGACGAACTCGGCGGCCACCTCGTCACCGGCCATGTCGACGGCGTCAGCGAGATCGTCTCGCGCGAAGAGGTGACCGAGGCCGACAGCCCCTGGGGCGCGAGCACCCGCTTCACCCTGCGCGCCCCGTCGGAGATCGCCCGCTTCATCGCCGAAAAAGGCTCGGTCTGCCTCGATGGCACCTCGCTCACCGTCAACACGGTGGACGGCGACCTGTTCTCGGTGCTGCTGATCCCGCACTCGCTCGCGGTCACGACCTGGGGCGAGCGCCGCACCGGCGACCGTGTCAACCTCGAGGTCGACCTGATCGCCCGCTATGCCGCGCGGCTGACCGAGGCGCGGCCTCAGACATCCGCGAAGTCGGACATCTCGTAGAGCGGCCGGATCTCGATCTCGCTTGGGCCGGGCATCGGGTTGGGGCAGCGCTTCACCCAGGCCACGGCCTCGTCGAGATCCTTGACCTGCCAGAGCCAGAACCCGGCGACGAGCTCGTTCGTCGCGGCGAAGGGGCCGTCGCTCACGCTGCGGCCGGAGCCGTCGAAGGCGACGCGCTTGCCCGCCGCGCTCGGCTTGAGGCCGTCGGCCGCCAGCAGGATGCCGGCGGCCGCGAGTTCGTTGTTGAACCTCCCCATCGCCGCGAGCATCTCCGCGGCGGGCATGTCGCCGGCCTCGCTCTCCGCCGTCGCCTTGACCAGAACCATCACGCGCATCGCCGTGTCTCCCCGGTGTAGAGGCCGTGCCGGCCTCGACCTGAAGACGCAGGAGCGGGAGACGGGCCGACACGCGCTCGAAAATTTTCCCGGCCCCCGGCCCCGGGCTTGACCACCCGCGCCGGCCCGGCCGAGGCTCCGCCCCGACCGGGACGGACAGGCCGATGATCACGCTCTACACCTTCGGCCCGCAATTCGGCCTGCCCGATCCGAGCCCCTTCGTGATGAAGGCGCAGGTGCTGCTCGCCATGTCGGGCCTGCCCTTCACCACCGACAGCGGCGGTTTTCGCCAGGCCCCCAAGGGCAAGCTGCCATATCTGCGCGACGGCGCAACCGTGGTCGCCGATTCGACCCTGATCCGCTGGCACCTCGAAAAAGCCCACGGCATCGCCTTCGACGCCGGCTACGCACCGGCCAAGACCGCCACCGGCTGGACGGTGGAAAAGATGCTGGAGGACCACCTCTACTGGGCGATCGTCCATGCCCGCTGGGTCGACAACGCGAACTTCGCGCGCGGCCCGGCGAACTTCTTCAAGGCGGTGCCGGCCCCGGTCCGGCCGCTCATCCAGGCGCTGATCCGCCGCAAGGTCCGCAGCAACCTGCACGCCCACGGCCTCGGCCGGCACGACCGGCCCACGATCGAGGCACTGGGCCTCCGCTCGATCGCGGCGCTCGGCGACATCCTCGGCGACAAGCCGTACCTCCTCGGCCCTACCCCCTCCGGCGCCGACGCCACGGCCTACGCCTTCGTCGCCGCCACCCTCTGCCCGGTATTCGAGACCCCGCTGCGCACGGCGATGGAAGCTCAGCCCAACCTCGTGGCCTACGAGGCGCGAATGCGCGAACGATACTGTCCGGAGTTTGGGGCGCCGTCGGCCTGAAAACCGGACGCTGGCCTGCCTCGCTCCCCCCGCCTTGCCGCTCCGGCCCGTTCCGGGCTAACGCTCGCCCACGCCCCGACGCCGCGCCACCACGAAGCCGGCGAGGGCGTTGCGAGGATGCGCCGCTTCTCCTCTTCGGATTTTTGGACTCCATGGTCTCACACAGCCGGGATGCGGCCGCGCCGATCGATGCCGCCGGCGCGCGCGTCCTCGTCATCGAGGCGCGCTTCTACGACGACGTCGCCGACGCCCTTCTCGACGGGGCGCGCCGCGCGCTGAGCGCGGCCGGGGCGGCGGCGTCCTTCGTCACGGTGCCGGGGGCGCTGGAGCTGCCCGCGGCGATCGCCATCCTGCTCGACGGGGCGCGGGCGGCCGGCCAGCCCTTCGACGCCGTCGTGGCGCTCGGCTGCGTCATCCGTGGCGAGACCAGCCACTACGACACCGTCGCCAACGAGAGCGCGCGCGGCCTGATGGACCTCTCGGTCCGGGAACGGCTGCCGCTGGGCAACGGCATCCTCACCGTCGAGAACCACGATCAGGCCATGGCCCGCGCCCGGGCCGACGACATGGACAAGGGCGGCGGCGCGGCCCGCGCCGCGCTCACGATCCTCGCGCTGAAGCGCGACGCGGAGCGCGCCCGATGAGCAAATCGCCCCAGACGAAATCCGAGCGCAGCGGCGCCCGCCTCGCCGTGGTCCAGGCGCTCTACGAGATGGAGATCTCGGGCAAGGGTACGCTTGAGGCGCTGGCCGAGTTCGAGGCCTTCTGGATCGGCAGCGAGGTCGAGGGCATCCAGCACCCCCCCGCCGACGCCGTCTTCTTTCGCGACCTGCTGCGCGGCACCGTCGACGAGCAGCGGGCGATCGATCCTGTGCTCGACAAGGCGCTGGTGAAGGGCTGGCCGTTGAAGCGCATCGAGGCGGTTTTGCGCGCCATCCTGCGCGCCGGCGCCTACGAGCTGCTGTTTCGCCGCGACGTGCCGGCCCGCTCGGCCATCTCCGAATATGTCGACGTCGCCCACAGCTTTTACGACGGCGACGAGCCCGGCCTCGTCAACGGCGTCCTCGACCGCGTCGCCCGCGACGTGCGCGCCGAGGAACTGGCGCTGCCGGCCGCCGGCCGCCAGGGGTGAGCCGCAGGTGAGTAATGCGCGGGCCGGCGAAGAGGCGCTGATCGCGCGTTACTTCGCGCCGCTCGCAGGCCCAGGGGCCGAGGAGCTTCGCGACGATGCGGCGTCTCTCACGTCGACGCCGGGCCACGACCTCGTCGTCACGGCGGACGCCATCGTCGCGGGCGTGCATTACTTCCCCGACGACCCGCCGACCTCGATCGCCCGCAAGGCGCTCGGCGTGAACCTGTCGGATCTCGCCGCCAAGGGCGCGACGCCGCGCGGATTCCTGCTGACGCTGGCGCTCCCCGAGGACTGGACCGAGACCTGGCTTGCCGGCTTCGCGGAAGGGCTTGGCGCGGCGAGCCGAGACTTCGGATGCCCGCTGCTCGGCGGCGACACCGTGCGCACCAACGGCGCTGCGATGATCGCGATCACGGCCTTCGGCGAGGTTCCCGCCGGCACGATGGTGAAGCGGCAGGGCGCCCGCCCCGGCGACCGGATCTGCGTGTCCGGCACGATCGGCGATGCAGCCCTCGGCCTGCGGTTGCATCCCGCGAACCGGCGCGGCTGGACGGGACCGGTCGACGCGGCGGACCGTGCTGCCCTGATTGAACGCTACCGACATCCGAAACCACGCCTGATGCTGGCCCCGGTCTTACGTCGGCATGTCCGCGTGGCGATGGATGTCTCGGATGGGCTGGCTGGGGATCTCGCCAAGATGCTGACGGGCGTGACCGCACGGGTGATCCTGGCCGACGTGCCACTCTCGGATGCGGCGCGCCGCGTGATAGCCTCCGACCCGACCCTGCTCGAAACTGCGCTGACCGGCGGCGACGACTACGAGATCCTCTGTGCCGTTCCGCCCGATGCGCGCGACGATTTCCTCGCGGGTTCTCAGGCTGCCGGCGTGGCAATGACGGATATCGGATCGATCGAAGCCGGGGAGGGGCCGCCTATTTTTCTGGATGAGAACGGCGCCGAACGGGCATTTGCAAGGGCGTCGTTCAGTCACTTCTGACGAACCACTCCACCGTCTTTCTGGGGCCGCGCAGCGGAACCCGGAATGCCCGCTCTAGAGGAAACGACGGCCCGCTCGATCGCGTAGTGGATGGGCTTGAAGCTGCCGTTGTTCGACTGCAGCGCCGAGCAGGCGGTCAGCCCGATGATCAGGTCGGTCTCGGCCTCGAACACGATGCGGTCCCCGGCTCGGCTCAGGGGCGGCGCGACGGTGATCGCTCCGGTCGCCGCATCGATCGGCACGTTCATGAAGCAATTGAACGCCACCGGGATCGCATCCGGCCCGATCCCATAGGGCTCCAGCGCCGCAGCGAGGTTGCCGAAGCAGCCGCGATGTGGGTCGGCGTCGCCGTAGATGATGCGAAACGTGTCGGCGGAGCAAGGCGTTAGCAGAAAGTCGTGCCTGCCGACCGTATCCTCGACGATGCGCAGCAGGATCGTCGAGCGGTTGGAATAGAGCGGATCCCCCGTGGTCAGGTAAATCCGGCTCGCATAGTCGAGAGTCCGCCCCGACGAGATCACCTCGGCCGTGTCGTGGCGGTTATAAGCGACGAGGTCCGCCACCTGCTCACCGCGCGGGTCGATCACCGTCAGGCGGTCGCCTCTATCGAGGGTGAAGGCCGTGCCGGAGCGCGGCGGAATCTCGTGGTTGCAGCATTCAGCGGCCATCGAGTGCGGCCTCCTTGGCGCGACCCTGGAACGGGCATTGCCAGGACGCGTCGACGGCACGGCCGCTATACTGCCGTGCCTCCGACGAGTCGCCGTGGCGGGCGAGCATCGGGTTGGTCGAGCCGGCCAGCGCCTCGTCGCGCTTCAGGATCGAGCTGCGCAGGGTCTCGTAGCGGCCCTCCACACGCAGCTGCTCGAACTGCGCATGCAGGTTGAAGACGAGCACCGGCGACGAGAACCGGCGCGCCGGCCGGCTCGCCCGCGGATGCAGGCCGACGATGAAGAAGCCCTCGCCGCCGAAGCTCAGCGAAAAGTGCGGGTTCTCGGGATCGTCGTTCACCCGGCCGTCGAGGGGCTGGCCGAGCCAGGAATCCTTGTCCGACAGGGATTGCGCGCGGGTCCAGAGATGGTTCTCGAACTGCTCCTCGGAGAGGTCGCCCGGCCCCTCGAACACGACGGCGAAGCTCTGGAAGATCGCCGGATCGCGCCGGTAGCGGGCGATGAAGGCCAGCAGCGCCGGATAGATCCGCATGTCGTCCCAACCCGAGGTGATGTCGCGGGCGACGACGATCTTCATGCGCCCCTTGGCGACGGCGGATTTGGCCCCGACGCAGGGGAAGGGCCGGCTGCCGATGAAGTCGCGAAACGCCTGGGCACGCACGTGGTCGTGGTCGTCACGGGGAAAAAGCATCGCGGTCCGTAGCTGCAAAACACTCCCGTCGGAGGGCGTCTGCCTCCGCGGAGTCGAGCAACAGGACGCGACCGGCGGTGTTCCGACGCCAGGGTGCGGCATTCGCGGTTATCCACGGGCCGATCGAACTGTCCACAGGCGCCCGATTTGTGCGTACGGCTTTGCCCCAAACCGGTCGGAACTATGCCGTGCCGTCGGCGAGGCCGAGTTGCTGGAGACTTGCCGCCCAGACCCGCTCCTGCAGGTCGCGGTCGTGGCTGAGTGCGGAGGAGGCCGTCTCGCGGCTCCTGGCGAAATAGCGGCCCGTCACGCCGTCGAGCTCCGTCGCGGTGGCGACGTGGAGCGAGGTCCTGGCGCCGTCCTCCGTCGAGATCAGGAACGGGCGGATCAGGCTCCAGAGGAAGCCGAGGGCGCCGCCGGTGTTCATGGCGAAGCCGCTCGAGACCACGCCGGGATGCACCGCGTTCACGGTGACGCCGCTGCCCGCCAGCCGCCTGGCGAGGGCATAGGTGAAGAGCACGTTGCCGAGCTTGGCCTGCGAGTAGGTCTTCATGCCGCCGAAGGAGCGGGCGGCGTCGAGATCGTCGAGGGCGATCCGGCCGCGGGTATGCGCGGCGGAGGACAGGTTGACGATGCGAGCCGGCGCGCTGGCTTTCAGCCGGCCGAGGAGCGCGAGGGTCAGCTGCACGTAGGCGAGGTGGTCGAGCGCCCAGGTACGCTCGCGCCGGTCGACGGTGAGCGTGCGTTTGTCGAAAATCGCGCCGGCGTTGTTCACCAGAACGTCGAGACGGGGATAGAGCCCGAGCATCTCGGCCGCGAGGCGGCGGATTTCCGCCTGCGACGACAGGTCGGCGACGAAGACGTCGACCTGTCCGCCCGTCTCCGCACGGATGCCGGCGGCGGCGGCCTCCGTGCGTTCGCGATCGCGCCCGACGAGGCCGACCCGGGCGCCGAGACGCGACAGTCCGAGCGCCGTCTCCGCACCGATGCCCGAGGAGGCACCGGTGACGAGACAGGTCTTGCCCTGCATGGAAGCTGGGGTGCTCAGAAGACCGCCTTACCGATGAGGACGGCGACCAGCACGATCACGATAGCGATGGCGAGGAAGATGCCGAACAGGATCTTCGAGATCGAGCGGGCGCCCGAGGCGATGCCGGTGAAGCCGAGGCCTCCGGCGATGATCGAGATCACGAAGGCGATCAGGGCCCACCGCAGCAGCTTCATCGGGGATACTCCAGAATACGTGTCGAGGGAAAACCGGGCATCAACCCGACCGGGCGTCGCCGCGTTCCCCTGTGGGTGCGGCGTCCGCGGAAAAACCCTCGCAGGCCGGCTCGGCCTTGGCAACGAGCGCTTCGGCGAGAGCGCGGTAGATGCCCTCCTTGCACACAAGCTTGGACATGGCATCGGCAATCACCGCCGCGATCATCAGCGGGATCATCATGGCGTGGTCCTGGGTCATCTCGGTGACGATGACGAAGGACGTGATCGGTGCCTGCAGTACGCCCGTGAGGTAGGCGACCATGCCGATCAGGACGAGCGCGCCGATCGGAGCGTCGGCGAAGAGCAACCCGGCCTCGGCACCCAATCCCGCCCCGACGGCAAGCGACGGCGCGAACAGACCGCCGGGAATCGCGCTGATCGAGGAGAAGACGGTGGCCGCGAACTTCAGCGGGGCGAAGCTCCGGTCCACGGCGTCCTCGCCGTGCAGGATCGCCCGCGCCTCCTCGTAGCCGGTGCCGTAGACCGTGCCGCCGGAGAGGAGCCCGCAGAGCGCGACGCAGAGCCCGCAGGCAAGGGCGAACCAGACGGGGTGGGCCGCGATCCAGCCACCGGCGCGACCGGGCAGTCCCGTCCCGAACAGGATGACGATGCGGCTGAACAGGCCGCCCATGAGGCCGCCGACCGCGCCGATGACCGGCACCGCGAGCCAGCTCGCCGAGAAGGGCAGGGTGGCAGAAGTCGTGCCGAAATAGGTATAGTCGCCGAGGATCGCGAGGGAGGTCAGGCCGGCGGCGATCACCGCGGCGACGATCAGCCCGCTCGCCCGGCTGTCATAGGCGCGGCCGAGTTCCTCGATGCCGAAGACGATGCCGGCGAGCGGCGTGTTGAAGGCGGCAGCGACCCCGGCCGAACCGCCGGCGAGCAGCAGCCCGGGCATGCGGGCGGGCGAGAACCGGCCGAACGCGGCCATGATCGCTGCTCCGACCTGCACGGTCGGCCCCTCGCGTCCGACGGAGGCGCCCCCGAGCAGTCCCAGCGTCATCACCACGATCTTGCCGGCGGCCACCTTGAGCGAGACCAGGGCATGCCGGGCCTTCGCGTCGCCGATGGCGCGGGCGGCGATGACCTGCGGAATCCCCGAGCCCTGCGAATTCGGAAACACGGTGCGGGCGAGATGGGCCGCGAGCCCGAAGGCCGCGGGCGTGGCGGCCAGGGTGAACCAGGGCGAGAGCGCGAGCCCCTGCTTGAACAGCGCCTGCGCCCCGTCGGCGAGCTTCGCCATCACCACGGCAGCGAGGCCCACGCACAGGCCGCCGACGAGGAACAGCAGCCGGCGCCGCCAGACCTCCCAGCTGTCGAGCGAGGCGCCGCGCAGGCGCAGCAGCGTGCGTCGGATCTGCCGGGGGCGTAGCTGCATGGTCTCGGGCGTCGGGAGAGCGGGGAGGGCGGATCACCATTCCTGCCCTGGCCGGCATAAGCCAGTTCCGGGCGGCCTCAATCCTCGGCAGCGCAGAGCCTCTCCACCGTCTTCAGATAGGCCTTGGCGTCGAATTTCTTCAGCGAGTTCTCGCTCTGGTAGCGCACGGTTCCGAAGATCTTGCGCCGCTGCCAGGGCCGGTCGTGCAGGCCGAACACCCAGGCGACATTGGTGAAGGAGTTCGCGTCGCGCCCGTCGAGGAAGTAGCGGTTGTTGAGCCTGAGCGTGCGCGCGAAAGCCTCCTCGGGCGAAGGAGACCATTCGAGGATCTTCTTGCCCCAGTACATGCGCAGTTGGTTGTGCATGTAGCCGGTCTCGCGCATCTCGCGCATCGCCGCGTTCCAGTAGGGTTCGTGGGTCTTGCCCTCCGCGAGTTGCGCTTCGCTGTACTGGTGAGGCCGCGCGTCCCCGGCCTGTTCGGCGAGCGTCTTCTTCGCCCAGTCGGGCAGCGCGGTTTCGTAGCGGTCGTAGCCCTTCGTGTAGAAGACGTGGTTCATCGCGAGCTCGCGCCGGACGATCAGCTCTTCCAGGTAGGTCTGCCGATCCTCCTTGCTGCCCGCCTTCGCCTCTCGCACGGCTAGCGCGATCTCGACCGGCGAGATCTGCCCGAAATGCAGGTAGGGGCTCATATGCGAGGCGGCGTCCGCCTCAGGCTTGTTGCGGTCGGCGCCGTAGCCCGCGAACGGGCCGGCGAGATAGGCCTTCAGACGCCGCTTCGCTTCCCCATGGCCGCCCTTGAACCGCTTCACCGGCGCCACCGAGGTGTCGAGGCTCATGCCGGCCAGCACCTTTTCGGGGTTCGAGACGTCGATCTCACTCTTCAGCGCCAAGCCGTCGGCCTTGTGCTTCACCGTGCGGGCCTGCAGCGGCTCCAGATAGTCGTCCCAGAGCTTGTGTAGCTTTGGCCGCAAGGTACGCGCGGCGTATTCGTGCTTGCCCGAAGCAGTCTCGACGGGCACGACCACGTCGCCCTCGACCTGCACGATCCGCGTCTCGACAGCCTTGGTGATCTCCCCGTACCAGCGCTTCTGGATCGCCAGATAGCCGCGGTCCAGCACCAGCAGCTTGGCGTCCTTCGCCATATCGATGGCGACCGCAGCAGGCGAAGCCTTGCGCATGACGAAGCCGATACCGCGTGCGGACAGGCGCTCACGGCAATCGGCCAGCCCCTGCAGCAGAAAGGCGTAGTGGCGGGCGTTGGCTTCCGGAAAGCCGCTCTTGCCGTCGAGCAAGCCGAAGCAGGCGACCACGGGGCAGCCGAGGCGGTTCGCCTCCTCGATCGCGAATTCGAGGGCCGGGTTGAAATCGGCGCGATTCGCCTGCTGCAGCAGGTAGAGGACGTAGGCCCCCTTTTCCCGGGGCTCGACGTCGGCGAGGACCCTGAGACGCTCCGCTTGAATCGCCATGCCGATCAAAAATCTCCATTCCGGTTCAAGGTTTTGCTTCGGGCAGGGAGATCCATGAACTCGTCGGCTCCGAAGTGCTCCGCACCCGCGGTCTGCCAGTGACGCCTGGCCGAAGGGGAGCGGAACATCAGCATTCACAAACGCTTAAGCGTGGCTATATTTCCGTCGGGTCGACGACAATTGACCGGACGGTCGCGCGACATCCTGCGACATTTTGGTTACATCGCCGCATCAATGTGCGCGGCAACACGCCAAACGCCGCACCCTGGGATGGGACGGCCTTGCATTTCGTCGCCGAAGGATCAGATTGTGCGTCGCGGGATCGATGGCGTTTCGCTCCCGCTGCCCTCCTTGGGCGTTTCCTCCCTAGACTACGGGCCGCTCTCACGAGCGGCTTTTTTTTGCGTCGAGGCCGGGTTGCTGTTCAGCCTCGCGCGCGGGCGCGGATCATGAAGTTGTCGTAGGTGTACTCGGCGACCTGGAACCAGAGATATTCTTCGTTCCGGAAGGCCTTCATCGCGTCGTAGATGCGTTTGAAGTCGGCATTCTTGGCAGACAGTTCACCATAGAGGTCGTTTGCCGCCTTCAGCGCCGCCTCGATCACGTCCTGCGGGAATGGGCGCAGCTGGGCGCCGCCGGCGACCAGACGGCGCAGCGCCTGCGGGTTGCGCGCATCGTATTTCGCCTGGACCTCGGCGGCGACCTGAGCCGCGGCAGCCTGTAGAACGGCCTTGTAGGTCTTCGGCAGGGCCTTCCATTTCTCGGCATTGAACCAGAACAGCACCGCCGCGCCACCCTCCCAGAAACCCGGGAAATGGTAGATTGGTGCGACCTTCTGCAGGCCGAGTTTCTCGTCGTCGTGCGGGCCGATCCACTCGGCGGCGTCGAGCGCCTTCGATTCGAGGGCGCCGTAGAGGTCGGGTCCCGCGATCGCCTGGGGCGAGACGCCGAGCTTCGCCAGCACTTGACCGCCGAGGCCGGCGACGCGGAACTTCAGGTTCTGCAGATCGGCCGTCGTCTTAATCTCCTTGCGAAACCAGCCGCCCATCTGCGCGCCAGTATTGCCGCCGGGGAGTGCCGTCAGCCCGTGCTTGGCGAAGATCTCGGCGAACAGTTCGGCCGCGCCACCCTGGAGCCACCAAGCGCTCTGACCGCGGGCATTGAGGCCGAAGGGCGTCGCCGTCGCCAGCGCGAAGACGGGATCCTTCGCCACGGCTGCCGAGGCCGACGCATGCCCGATCTCGACCTTGCCCGATCCGACCGCATCGAGCAGGCCCTCGGCCGGCACGATCTCGCCGACCGCCGAGGGCTGGATCTTGAAACGACCGTCGGTCGCCTCCCCGACGATCCGGGCGAAGCTTTCGGTCGCACCGAACAGGATGTCGAGGTTCTTGGGAAAGCCCGATGCGAGCCGCCATGTCAGCTCGGGCACGGCCTCGGCGAGGGCAGGCGCCGCCAGAGGCGCGGCGGCGGTCGCGAGGCCCGCGGAGAGGAGGGCCCGTCGCGGCAGCGTGTTCGGCATCGTTGGTCGCTCGTCTCCGGTATCCGCTCGGCGCGGCATACACGCTCCGAGGCGCGAAGTCGCGCCGGGTTCGCCCATCGATCGCTCCCGTGCTAGCAGCGGCCGCGTGAAACACTCTCGCGTCACCCTGCACACCGTCTGCGGCCTCGAGGAACTGCCCGCGCACGGCGCCAAAGGCGTCAGCCACGTGCTCTCGATCCTCGATCCCGGCTGGCCCGATCCGGATTTCGGCGGCTATAGCGCGCATCGGCGGACCACCCTGCGCTTCCACGACGCCATCGCACCGGGACCCGGCCTCGTTCTGCCGGAGCGTCACGACGTCGAGGCGATCCTCGCCTTCGGACGGGCAATGGACGAGGACGAGGCCGAAGAGGCCCATGTCCTCGTCCATTGCCATCTCGGCCTCTCGCGCTCGACCGCGGCGCTGGCGAGCTTGTTCGCTCAGGCCGAGCCGGAGACCCCGGCAACCGAGCTGATCGCACGCCTCCACGCTCTGCGGGACGGGGCCTGGCCGAACGCACGGATGATCGGCTTCGCGGACGACGCGCTCGGCCGTGACGGCACCCTGGTCGAGGCCGTGCGCCGTCTGCACGGGATTCAACTCGCAAAGAACCCGAGCCTCGACGCATTGATGCGCAGCCTCAACCGCTCGGAAGAGGTCGAAGCCGCGATCACCGGCTGAACCGGCTCAGTTCGTCTTGGCGTAATTGAAGTTTCCGTCCCGCCAGACGTAGAGCACGTAGCCCTGGGCGGTGACGTCGCCCTTGGCGTCGAAGCCGACGGGACCGAGGACGAGATCGAAGCGCTCGGTATGCAGCGCCTTGGCGATGGCGCGCGGATCGGTGCTTCGGGCGAAGTTGCCCGCCTCGACCAGCGCCTGGAGGGCCGCGTAGCCGTAGATCAGCGAGCCGTCGGGATCGCCGCCCTGCGCCTTCACCGCGCTCACCACGGCCTGCGCGTCCGTCTTGCGGCTCGGGTCGAGGTAGAACGTCATCAGCACGCCGTTGCTGGCAGAGCCGGCAATCTTGGCGAATTCCGGCGTCGCGATCGACGAGGTGCCGAACCATTGCGGGCGGAAGCCGCGGTCGGCGGCGATCTTCACGAGCCGGCCCATCTCCGGTGCGCCGCCGCCGTAATAGACCACGTCGATGCCCAGGCCCTTGAGGCGGTCGGCCAGCGCCGCGTCGTCGGTGTCGGACGGCTGGAAGGCCGCGAACAGGGCCTCGTTCACGCCGATCCGGTTGAGGTTGTCCTTGGTCGAGGCGGCGAGCGCCCGCGACGGCGGCGAGGGGTCGTAGAGGATCGCGATCTTTCGGTCGCGAAACCGCTCCGCGAGTACGGCCGCCGAGAGCTTGGCCTGATCGTCGTCGCGCCCGCACACGCGAAAGATCGTCGGCAGCCCGCGATCAGTGAGCTTCGCTGCGACGGAGGCCGCGGTGATCATCACGATGCCGTTGGCGGCGTAGATGTCGGAGGCGGTCAGCGAGGCGTTCGAGCAGACATGGCCGACGACGAGGCGCACGTTCGCCTGGACGTAGTGGTTGGCCACCGCCGTCGCTTGGTTCGAGTCGCAGGCGTCGTCCTGCACGTCGAGGACGATCGGCTCGCCGTCGAGGCCCCCCTTGGCGTTGGTGTCCTTGGCCGCCGCCTGGACGCCGCGCAGGACCTGTTCGCCGATGGCGACATAGGGGCCGGAGCGCGGCACCGCGACACCCACCACCACGTCGGCGCGAGCCGGACAGGCTGTGATTGCGAGGAGGGCGGATCCCAACAGTATCCGCGGCAGCGATCCGGCGAGGCGCGCGCCGAGCGAGAGAAGGCGTCCGATCGTCATCCCGCCCCTTCTAACGCTCTTGTTCTGTCAGCCAAACCGAGCCGGCGGAAGGCCATGTCAAGGTCGAGCGGGAGGGCGTGAAGGCGCTGCCCGCGCGTGGGCGGCGCCGGCCGCCATGGAACGATGCGAGCGGAGCTTTTGGCAAGACGCGAATGTTACGAAGCCTGCCGCTGCGAACCGATTTTCGCGAGGACGGCCGCCCGCGGCGACCGTCGAGGCCCTGCAATCACCGCGAGACGCTGTAGACGGACGCGGCGGAGGTGACGGGCGATGCGACGGTGGAGAACACGCTGAGCACCTTCTGGACTTCCGAGAACGGCGCGTTCGAGACGTAGAGCACGTCGCGGCTGCGCATGCGGAAGGCCTGGGCCAGGAACAGGCCGTTGG
>NZ_VRVE01000080.1:0-19611 GCF_008040035.1 Methylobacterium sp. WL9 | reverse complement strand
ATGTGGGGGAGGGGGCGGCGTTGTTCTACGCGAGGCTGGGGACAAAGGGGTGTGAGGTTACTTCGGATCGGGATCTTGTAAGGCGGTCGGTGGCGGTTAAGGTTTGGCCGTGACTACCGACCCGGCTACAAAGTAAATTATATTAGATGTTTTTATCGATTTTTAGTTGGTATTTAGTCCGCAGAAGTTTCGCCCTCGGACTTGGTGGTTGGTCATATGCCACCGAACCTCAAAATAGATGCGAGGCGCCGCTACAGACATTCCAAGCCGAGTGGGAGTTGCCCCGGAAAGCAGCCTTCAAACCTCGCTGCGATCACGCACTCTTCGGTGCGCTTGCACACGCCAATCGCCCGCTCCAAGCACAACATGCTAACAATCATCCCGCTCGCAGCTGCACCCTTCCCCCGCAGCCGCGCTCCGCGAAAGATTGTGCCCATGACCATCCGGATCGCCATCGTCGCCGCCAGCCTCATCGCCGCCGGCGCAGCCCACGCCCAGGGTTCGGCAGCGCCGTCGAATTCACAGGCCGCCGCGTCGAGCCTGCAGGGCCAGAAGGCCTGGGACTTCCTCACCGCGTCGCCCACTGTCACCCAGCGCGAGGTTCCCACGACGGGCTCCGTCGCCCCGCGGCCGCGCCGCGCCGTCGACCGCGCGAATCGGTAAGGCGACGCGACAGGCGAATTCGGAACGGGACCGGCGCGAAAAGCGCCGGGCCCCGGCAGTGGCGATGCGTCGCGGCCCGCGCTAAAGCGGGCGGGTGCAGGTCTTCAGGTTCCGATGGTCGTCGTCCGCTCGCTCGCCTTCAACATCCTGTTCTACATCGCGACGGCCCTGATCGCGCTGGTCGGCCTGCCGGTTCTCGTCTCGCAGAGGGCGACTTTGCGCTACGCGCAGGGATGGGGGCACGTGTCGATCTGGCTGCTGCGGGTGGTGGCCGGCACGCGGGTGGAGTTTCGCGGCATCGCGGACCTGCCAAAGGGGCCGCTGGTGATCGCGGCCAAGCACCAGTCGACGCTGGAGACGCTGGCGCTGACGATCCCGTTCGAGCAATTCACCTACGTGCTCAAGCGCGAGCTGATGTGGATCCCGCTGTTCGGCTGGTACCTCGGCCGTTCCGGCATGGTGCCGATCGACCGCGCCAAGGGCGCGCGCACCATGGCGAAGCTGAACGCGGCCGCCGCGCAGGCGATTCGCGACGGGCGCCAGCTCATCATCTTTCCAGAAGGCACCCGCCGCGCCGCCGGGGCGGAGCCCGCCTACAAGCAGGGGCTGTCGCATCTCTACGTGGCGCTCGGTGTGCCCTGCGTGCCGGTGGCCCTGAATTCCGGCCTGTACTGGCGCCGCCACAGTTTTCGGCGGCTGCCGGGGACTTGCGTCATCGAGTTCCTACCCCCGATCCCGCACGGCCTCGACCGGCCCGAGTTTCTCACCGAGGTACAGGCGCGGATCGAGACGGCCTCGAACGCGCTGCTCGCCGAGGGGCGGGCGGATCTGGCGGAGCAGGGTTTGGCCGTGCCGGTGTTCGAGGGGACGGGGCAGGAATCCGGGGTGGTTTGACGATCGACGCCGAGCGGTTTTGATCCCAAAGCCGTCATTCCGGAGCCGCGAAGCGGAACCCGGACCCCACCCGTGATGCGCCGCTGTAGCGGGCGGCGAGCCCAGTCATGGGTTCCGGGTTCGCCTCCGGCGCCCCGGACTGACGACTGGGGAAACACAGGGCGCAGCGTTCGGCGACGCCGCTTTTCACGCGGCGTTGAACGAGCCGCTGACCGCATCCGCCCCTATTTCCGCCCGCAAGCCATCGCGAAACAGCGCGATCGGCCGGCGCAGGCGGCCCGTCGCCGGGCGGTAGATCAGCCAGGAGCGGATCTGCGGGGCGAAGCCTCGGACCGCGACGACCCGGATGCGGTCGCGCCACGGGCTCTGCGCGAGTTTCCCCGGCGTGACGATGGCGAGGCCCATGCCGCGGGCCACCAGCGACAACCGCAGATCGGTGCTCGGCGCCTCGACGGCGACCGTGAGGCTGAGGCCTTCCGCCTCCATCCGTCGGCGGAGCGTCGTGCGAAAGCCGCAGCCGTCCTGGCTGGTGACCCAGGGGTGGCGGGCGAGGTCGGCCAGCGCCGCCGTCTCGGGCAGGGCGAGATCGCGGCCGGCGACGACGACGACGTCCTGAACCCGAAGCTCCTCCGCCACGAGGTCCTCCGGCGGCCGGGCCGATTCGGGCAGAGTGATCGCGGCGGCGTCGATCTGGTTACGCGCCACCTGCTCCATCAGCAGCGGCGACCAGCCTACGGTGAGCCTGATGGTGAGGTCGGGAAAGGATTCGCGCAAGGCGTCGATCGGCGCGGCGAGCGCCGGCTCCGACAGGTCGATGGTGACGCCGATGCGCAGCTCACCGCGAATCGCTCCGTTCGGCGCGGCACCGCTGCGCAGGTCCTCGATCGACTGCAGCACCCGTCGCCCATGCTCGTAGGCCTCGCGACCCGCGAGGGTCGGCCGCAGCGGCTTCGCCGGCCGCTCGAACAGCTGGACGCCGAGCTGCGCCTCCAGGTTCTGCACGCGGCGCGTCACGCCGGGCTGGGTCAGGTTCAGCCGGGCGGCGGCCGCCATCAGCGAGCCGGTCTCGACCACGGCGAGGAAGGCTTCGAGGTCGTTCGAGTTCATGCGAAATCCGCATGTTGAAGCCAACGATTATTGATTGGTATCATAACCATCCCCGACGCACATCCCGTGCTGCACACGGCCGACGGATGGCTAGCCATGGCAGCGACGGATCACCTTCTCATGCACGCCGGGTCAGCACCGAACACGGCCGTGGCCAACGGGGAGGGCATCCCGCGGACGACGGTGTGGTTCCTGGCAGCATCGGTCGGCGTGATCATCGTCGACTTGACGGCGCCGCAGACGCTGATCGGTGTGATCGCCGCAGATCTGGGAATCGCCGGCGGCTGGGCCGGTTTCGTCGGCACGGCGAGCCTGCTCGGCTACGCGGCCGGCCTGTTCTTCCTGGTGCCGCTCTCCGACCGGATCGAGAATCGCGGCCTCGTCATCGCCATGCTCTCGGCCGCCGTCCTCTCTGCCTTCGGTGCCGCCTTGGCCCCGACGGCCCTGCCGTTCCTCGCCTTGCTCTTCGTCCTCGGCGCCGCCTGCTCGGCCATCCAGGTGCTCGTGCCGATCGCCGCCGCCATGGCCCGGGAAAGCGAGCGCGGCCGAGTGGTTGGCGATGTCATGAGCGGGTTGATGGTCGGCATCCTGCTCTCGCGCCCGCTCGCCAGCCTCGTCGCCGACGCCTTCGGCTGGCGTGCCTTCTATGCCCTCTCCGGGGTGAGCATGGTGGTGCTGATCCCGCTGATGCGGACGCGCCTGCCGGTGCGCCGGCCCGAGGCGACGGAGAGCTATCCCGCTCTGGTCGCATCGCTTTTGGACCTGCTCCGAACGCAGCCGGTGCTGCGCCGCCGCTCGCTGACGGCCGCGCTCGGGCTCGCCGCCTTCACCGTGTTCTGGACGGCCATCGCCCTGCGGCTGTCCCAGGCGCCCTTCGGCCTCGACCAGCGCCACATCGCCGTCTTCGCCCTCGTCGGCGCCAGCGGCGCGATCGTGTCCCCCCTGGCCGGCCGGGCTGGAGACCGTGGCTGGACCCGCCCGCTCTCCGTCGCGGCCCATGCCGCCACCATCCTCGGCTTCGGCCTCGCAGCCTGGGCCGACCGCCTCGGCGGCACGTTCTGGTGGCCGCTCGCGCTCCTCGGCCTCGCGGCGATCGTGCTCGATATCGGCGTGTTTGCCGACCAGACCCTCGGGCGCCGCGCCATCAACCTGCTGGCGCCGGAAGCGCGCGGACGCCTCAACGCGCTCTTCGTCGGCCTCTTCTTCTTAGGCGGCTCGATCGGGTCGGCCGCCGCCGGCTATGCCTGGGCGCAGGGCGGCTGGCCGTTGGTCTGTGCCGTCGGCGCCGGCGTCGGAGTGCTGTCGCTGCTCTCGGATTTCTTGGGCGATCGCGCATCGCGGGGATGACGATCACGGGCTTGCGGCGCCGCGGCGCGGCTCCGCATAAGCGCCGCCATGACGACTCGTACCATGACGACTGCGGCCGTTCCGCTCGCGCCCCTGACGAACCGGCGTATCCTCGCCCTGGCGGTGCCGGCCACGCTGGCGAGCGTGACGACCCCACTCATCGGTTTCGTCGGGGCGACGGTGATCGGGCGGCTGGGCGACGCGGCACTGCTCGGCGCCGTGGCGCTCGGCGGGGTGGTGTTCGACGCGATCTTCTGGAGCTTCGGCTGCCTGCGCATGGCCACCGCCGGTCTCACCGCACAGGCGGTCGGCGCGCGTGACGACGTCGAGGTCGCCCGCACGCTGGCTCGGTCGCTGGCAGCCGGCGTGCTGATAGGACTCCTTCTCGTCCTGGCACAGGTGCCGATCGCGGCCCTCGTCGCGCTCATCAGCGGCGCAAGCCCCGAGGTGCTTGCCGGGCTCGCGATCTACTTCCACATCCGCATCTTCGCGGCGCCGTTCACGCTGGCGAACTACGCGATCCTCGGTTCCGTCCTCGGGCGCGGCCGAACGGATCTCGGGTTGCTGATCCAGGTGGCGATCAACCTCACGAACATCGCCCTGACGCTGGCACTGGTGATCGTCTTCGGGCTCGGCATTACCGGAGCCGCCATCGCGGCGCTGGTCGCCGACATGGCCGGGACGGCGTTCGGACTCGCCGTCGTCCATCGCCTCGGCACGCGCCCCTTCGCGGTCGGGCGGGCGGACGTGCTCGATCCGGCTGCGCTGGCCCGGACGCTGAAGATCAACGCCGACGTGCTGATTCGGACGCTCGCCCTCGTGGCAGCGATCGTGCTGTTCTCGGCCGTGGGCGCGCGTTTCGGCGACGTGACCCTCGCGGCGAATGCCGTGCTCTGGAATCTCTTCTTGATCGGCGGCTTCTTCCTCGACGGCTTCACCGTCGCCTCCGAGGCGGCCTGCGGCCAAGCCGTGGGCGCCCGCGACCGCCACGCCTTCGCGGTCGCGGCCCGGCTCAGCCTGCTCTGGAGTCTCGGCTTCGGCGTCGCCGTGAGCGCGGTCTCTCTCGCCGCCGGCAGCGCCTTCATCGATACGGTGACGACGAACCCGGAGGTGCGCCTCGCGGCCTACGGCTACCTGCCGTTCGCGGCCGCCGCGCCGTTCTTCGCGGCCTTGCCCTTCGCCATGGACGGCATCTTCGTCGGCGCGACCTGGACGCGGGCGATGCGGAACCTGATGCTGGTGGCGGTGGTCGCCTATCTGCTGGCGCTGGTCGGCTTCCAGGCGCTCGGCTGGGGCAATGCCGGCCTCTGGGGCGCATTCCTGCTGTTTCTCGCCGCCCGCGGCATCGGGCAGGCGGTCGTCTATCCGCGGCTCAGGCGCGGGACGTTTCCCGAAAACGCATGAAACCGATGCAACAAGAAAAAGCCGCCCGTCGAAAACGGACGGCCATCGTCAAGCAGCAACGAAAACTGCCAGAAAATCAGTTCCGGGCGGCCATCATGTCGTGGGAGAGCACGGCGAGCTTGCCGATGAGGCTGGCGACGTCGCCGTTGGTGCAAGACCACTGCGTGCCGATGGCGGCGCCGTCGTTCGAGACGGAGACCACGGCGACCGAGCGAAGCTTGCCTTCGCGGGCGAGTTGAAGCTGGTCCTGCAGGACCTGGATCACCGAGGCGACGTTTTCGTCGACGACCGCCTCGGCGGCGCTGATCGGGAACCGCAGCACGGCGGCGTCGGAGAGGATGCGATCGGGCTTGGACATCAGGCGACTCGTCGGGGATTGCGTTGCGTCTGACCGAGCGGACCTGCCTGCAGGCGCTCGACGAGGGAGGCGAGAGACTCGGGGAGGGCGGCGTCGCGCTCCACCGCGAGAGATTTTCCGATCGCCATGGCGACCCCCTTGGTCACCCGGGCGATGGAGAGACCGCCATGATCGCGGATCCCCCCGAAAGACTGGCCCGTGCGGGGCGCGCTGGAATGGATGAAGCTGGCGGCGGGATCGATCATGGCATCGTGGCTCGCTGTCGCTTTCGTTGAGCGATCCTGCGCCGGGCATCGCGTCATGAAAATGGCAGCGCGGTGGTCATGCTTCGTCATTTCGCCGGGTGTGATTTCTATGAGACAGGCGCTGGTCCCGGCTCACTTCGGGTCCTGCCAGCCGGTGGCGCGCGGGCTCTGGGTGCTGCCGGTGGTCTCGGTGCGGGGCTGGAGATCGATTTCGGAGACGGGCCGGGCTCGTGCCGACGCAGGGCTACGGTCGGCGAGATGCGCGCGCTGCACCACGGGGCGCTCGGCGCGCCGGCGATAGGCGGAACGGGAGCGGCGGGCATGGCGCGCGCGGGTGCTCGGCGTGTTCGAACCGATGAAGCCGCCGGCCACGGCCCCGACCACCGCTCCGACCGGACCGCCGACGAGGGCGCCGGCCACCGCGCCGGTGCCGACGCCGACCACCGTATTGTCGGCGGCCGTCGCGGCGACCGGAACCGACAATCCCACCAGCAGGACCAGACCGAAGCAAGTTCTTCTCAAGGCGACCGCCCTCCGACCAAATCGAGGCCGTCGTGTCGCGTGGGATCGTGACGAAACATTGACCGGCAATGCTTGGCCGGAGGAGACAAAAGCTCAGCCGTTCTGAAATAGGCACAGCACGAACTTCAATGGTCGCGCTCGTTCGTGCGCGTTTCGATGTTCGCGAGCGGTCGCCGCGCCACTCCTCGCCCCGTGGGCGAGAGGAACCGCGCGAAGCGTGGTGGAGTGGGCGGCGCCGTGCCTATCCCGGTAACGACACCGCCGCCCCGTCCGTCCGCTTCGCGGCCACCTCCCCCAATGAGGGAGGAGGGACGTGGCGGCGACCGAGCCTATCGAGCCGAGACGCCGTGATCCGCCGACAGGGCCCGCCCGAGGGCGAGCACCAGCGGGACGATCGCCAGCGCCGTCAGCGCCGCGGCCAGGATGCCGACGGTCTCGCCGGTGTGGTCGGCGAGGGCCCCATAGGCGATCGGTGCAAGGCCGCCGGAGCCGATCACCGCCGTGTAGAACAGCGCGAAGGCGCGGCCGACATCGCCGCTCGGCGCGAGTTTCGGCACGGTGCCATAGAGGACGGAGGAGGTGCCGTTGAGGAACACCCCGATCACCGGCAGCACCACGAGGGTCGCGGTCAGCGGCAGGGGGATCGTCACGGCGATGAGAAGGGCGGTAGCGAGTTCCGTGGCGACGACGCTGCGCACCACGCCGAGCCGCCCGCCGAGCCAGCCGCAGGCCGCCTTGCCGAGCGCACCGCCAGCGAAGACCAAGGCGAGGCTGACGCCCACCATCGCCTGATCGCCACCCTTGGCGTGGAGCAGGAACGGCAGGAACAGCAGGTAGCCCATGCGCGTGGCGGTATCGAGGGCGCCGACGGCGAGCAGGAGCCGGAAGCCCCTGCGATCCCCGGTGCCGTCGCGCGTACCGGCTTTGTCCTGTTGCACGAAGATCCGGCGCGGCAGGACCGGCAGCAGGGCGACGGCGACGGCGACGCCCGTCAGCGCCATCAGGCCGCCGACCGTCCGCCAGGCGAGGAGCCCGAGCAGCAGCGCGACGAGGACGGGAAACACCGCTTTGCCGAGGTCGCCGGAGAAATTGTAGATCCCGAGCGGCCCACGCGCGGCCCTGCCATAGGCCTGAGTGACGAGGAGCGAGCCGCGCGGGTGCTGGATGCTCGACCCGATGCCCGCGAGCGCCAACCCGGCGCAAAGCCCCCAAAAGCTTCCCGTCAGCGACATCACGCCGAATCCCGCACCTGCCACGAGCGTCGAAAGGACGAGCGCCGTGCGGATCGGCCAGCGGGCCACGAGGCGGTCGGCCGGCACCTGCAGGCCGCCCATCGTCCCGTAATAGAGGCTGCGCATCGCCGCGACCCCGGCATAGGACAGACCGAACTCGATCTGCCAGACGGGCAGCAGCACGTAGAGCAGGTCGGTGTAGCCGTCGTGCAGGGCGTGGGCGAGACACGCGCCGGCGAGGCCGCGCCGCTGGCCCAACGCGCCGGCCTTCGCGTCATCCTGCGACGACGTCGCCTCCGATCCGGCCAACGATAGCGTTCCGCTCACGCTCGCATCCCTTTCCGCGCCCGAATTCCATGTTCGCGCAGCCTACACCCGTGAGTTTCCGGCGATCAGGCGCTATCGTCTCGCCATACATGTGAGCCATTCTCACGGGTCGAGGCCAAGCGATGCGCCGATTGCCGCCGCTCCATGCGCTACGCGTGTTCGAAGTCGCCGCACGCACCGGCAGCTATGCCGCCGCCGGCACCGAGCTCGGTCTGACGCATGGGGCGGTCAGCCGGCAGATCGCGGCGCTGGAAGGCTGGCTCGGGCAGCGGCTGTTCGTGCGGGTCGGGCGGCGCATGGCGGCGACCCCGTCGGCGCGGGCCTTCGCGGAAGAGGTCAGCCTGACCTTCGACCGGCTTACCCAGGCGGCCGAAGCCTGCGGCCGGACGGATGCGCGGCGCGTGATCCGCGTCAGCGCTCCCTCGACCTTCGCGATGCGCTGGCTGATCCCGCGGCTCGACCGCTTCCGGGCGGCGCGTCCGGAAACCGAGGTGACGGTCGCGACCACGACGACGCTGAACGATGCGTTGCGCGGCGGCTTCGATCTCGCGATCCGGCGTGGGGCGGAACCCTGGCCGCAGTTTCGTGCGGTGCCGTTCCTGACCGAGACCGACACGCTGGTGGCGAGCCCGGCACTGCTGGCGAGAACGCCGCTGGCCTCACCCGCGGACCTGTCACGGCACGTCCTGCTCGCCACCGAAACCCGCCCCAACGACTGGTCGGAATGGCTCGCCGCCGCCCGAGCGCCGCGCATGACCGGCAGGCGCCGGCACGTCTTCGACCACTTCTTCGTGACGCTCCAGGCCGTCGAGGACGGACTCGGCATCGGCATCGGGCCGTTCCCGGTGCTCGACGCCGCTCTCGCAGCCGGCCGGCTGGTCGCACCGTTCCCGGAGATCGGCGTCAGCCGGCCGGGCTACGTCGCGCTGACACCCTACGACGCCGACAAGACCCCCTCGCACACCGCCTTCGTGGACTGGCTGGTCGAGGAGGGGAGGGCGATCACAGCTCGCCCGTGAGGAACTGCGCGCGGCCGTGGCCGAAGCTCCAGTCCTCGTCGGTGTTCTCGACGGTCGAGACCATGACGTCTGCCGGGGAGATGCCGCAGGCGGCCTGCAGCTTCTCGGTGAGGAGGCGGTAGAACAACTCCTTTTTCTCGCGCCCGCGCGGCCGGGTTGTCATCTGCACCACGACCACGTCCTTGGTGCGCGGGATGCCGAGGCCGGTATCCTCCACGATCATGCGCGAGGGCTTGTGCTCCGTGACGATCTGGTAGCGGTCGCCCGGCGGCACCTGGAAGGCCTCCAGCATCGCCTCGTGCGCGGCGTCGAGGAGCGTCTTGAGTTCGGCCTTGGAGCGGCCCTCGATGAGATCGAAGCGAAGCAGCGGCATCGTCGGACTTTCGGCACGGGATGGATCGGAGTGCGGCCTAGCCCATGCCAAGGCTTTGCGGCTAGCCTGAGCGCCGAAAGAGGTGTCCCGCACCGGTCGCATTTTTCGCATTTCGTATTCATAAGGACCACCAGGGGCGGTGCCGTGCCCGATTTCGCGCACCGCGAGAAGGACTCCGCGATGACCGATATCCGCCTCCGCCGCAGCGTCCTCTACATGCCCGGCTCGAACCTGCGGGCGCTGGAAAAGGCCAAGACGTTACCGGCCGACGCGCTGATCCTCGACCTCGAAGACGCGGTCTCGATGGAGGAGAAGGATCTCGCCCGCGAGCAGGTCTGCGCCGCGGTAAAGGGCGGCGGCTACGGGCACCGGGAGCTCATCATCCGCGTCAATGCCCCCCAGACGCCATGGGGCGAAAAGGACCTGCGCAAGGCGATCGAGGCGAAGCCCGACGCCATCCTGATGCCGAAGGTGTCCTCGCCCGCCGTGCTGGAGAGCATCGCCGACCATCTCGAAGCGCTCGACGCGCCCGAGTCGATCGCGATCTGGGCGATGATCGAGACGCCGGCGGCGATCCTCAACATCAAGGACATCGCCAAGGCGCGCCGCGACCGGCGCACACGGCTGACCTGCTTCGTGCTCGGCACCAACGATCTCGCCAAGGACACCTGGGCGCAACTCGTGAAAGGCCGCGTGCCGATGCTGCCCTGGCTGATGTTCACCCTCGCCGCCGCCCGCTCAGAGGGGCTTACGATCCTCGACGGCGTCTGGAACGACATCGGCGACCCCGAAGGCTGCCGCGAGGAGTGTCGCCAGGCACGCGATCTCGGCTTCGACGGGAAGACCCTGATCCACCCCAACCAGGTCGAGCCGGCAAATACGTCTTTCGCACCGACCGAAGAGGAGGTCCGCCGCGCCCGCCTCGTGATCGAGGCGTTCGATAAGGAAGAGAACGCCAAGCGCGCCGCCATCAAGGTCGAGGGCCGCATGTACGAGCGCCAGCATATCGGCATGGCGACCCGCGCCGTCGTCTGGTCGGAGGCCATCGCCGAACGGGATGCCGCATCGCGGGGTTGAAAACGCATACCAAAACGGCCGTACCCATGGGCACGACCGTTTCACTTTCAGCAGATTCGAAGAACCTCAGTAGCCGTTGTCATAAGCATCGTAGCCATAGGCCGGACGACGATAACGCTGGCCCTCGTAGCCGCCGTACCCGGCGCCGCGATAACCGCCGCGGTAGCCATCGTCGTAACCATAGGCCGGCCGGCCATAACCATTGCCGTAACCGGAATTTGCCGCACCGGCCGCGAGTGCACCGACTGCAAGGCCACCCACGACGCCAGCAGCGATAGCGCCACTACGCCCACGAGCTTCGGCACCCGTCGTCGCGAGGGTTCCAGCACCGATCAGGGCGACGGCGGTCATGACTGCGATGCTCTTCAAAACGAACTCCAATTTATCGACCCGCGAAGGGTCACATGGAAAGTCAACGAGGAGCACCGCGATGGGTTCAATCCCGAGCGGCGACCTCCCGACGCACCCTGAATGACCTACCGATCGAACAAGGCGGCATGGCCTCAAACGGCGCGGAAGCATTCAAGCTTGTCCGTACCGTCGCCGACCGATCGCGATCCGACGTGAAGACCTCGGTAGCGATCGACGGCGATCATGTTCCAGCTTGTCTCTACGGCGCCACCGCGACGCGCGCTCGGCCCGTTCCAGCGTACCCGACGGCGTCTATCCGGGGATAACGGCCGGCGGTGATACCCTCCTGGACGGAAAGGGCAGTCGGTTCGGCTACGCTCCCTTGACCTGCGGGCACGGCCGGGCTTGTCCTCGCGCATCCCGGTCGAAGCGATGCTGTTCAACCACCTCTCCGACGACCTGTTCAAGCCGCTCGCCTCGCCGAGCCGGGCCTTCAACGCGGCCCTGCTCCTGCACGTCCGCGAAAAGCTGTTCGGCGACACCATGGAGCCGCTGCGCAAGAGCGAATTGCTGGCAGCGATCGGCGATTTCTGCAGCGGCTGGACCCAGGCCGAGATCGCGGACGACGAGACCACCCCCGTCGATCCGGTGGAGCGGCGCTCGGCGGTGTACAGGCGTTTCCTCGATTCGGGCTGGCTGGTGGAGCGGCGCGAGCGCTACGTGCCGGTGGTCGATCTCGATCCGCAGGCGCGATTGCTGCTCGACGATCTCGCCCGGCTCGATCGCGGCGAGACCCGCTCTTATGGCGGCGCGGTGCTCGACGTGCTGGGGGCGCTGGAGAGTGCTACGGCCAACCCGGGAGAGCGTTCGGAAGCGTTGAGCAATGCGGCCAAGGCGGCGCGCGATTTCCTCGGGCATCTGCGCAGCCTTGCCGGCTCCATGCGCAAGATCGAGGAGCGCATCCTGGCCGAGGACGACCTGCGGGCGGCGTTTCGCCTGTATTTCGAGGAGTTTGTCGAACGCCACCTCGTCAGCGACTACCGGACGCTGCACACCCGCTTCAATCCCTTCCGCTTCCGGTCCGGTATCGTGCGCGAGGCGGGACGGGCACTGCGCGACCCGCTGACCGTGCGGGCGCTGGCAGAGGGGGCGCTGCGCGAGGGCAGGGCCGCCGGGCTCGAGGCGGCCGAACGGACGGTGCGCGGCGAACTCACGGAAATCCTTGCGATTTTCGAGGGCCTCGACCGGCATCTCGACGTGGTCTCCGACATCGTCGCACGCATGGAGCGTCGCATCGCCGCGGCGATGCGCTACGAGGGCAACCGCGATTCCGCCCGCATCGAACGTACCGCCGCGGCCCTGCGCGCCGTCGGGGCAGTCGGGGATGTCGCGAGAGCACCGGTGCCGCCGATCCTGTCGGCGCGGATGCCCGTCGGGCCGCCGCATCTCTACGCACCGCGTATGAAACGGCGGGCGATCGTCACGGAGCCGTTGCCGGATTCGGTCAACGATCCGGCCATCGATGCCTTCGTCGAGGCGAAGGACGAATTCCGCCGCCGCACGACGGTAACTCCTGAATCCATAACGGTTTTTCTGGAGCGCCAGTTCGCCAGCGGCCGTACCGTCCGCGGCTCCGGGATCAGGGTTTCGGATATCGACGCCTTCGTGGTGTTTCAGCGGCTGCGCGAGATCGACGTGCTGTTCGACGGCGCCCTGGCCGGTCGCTACCGGCTGTCGCGGGTGGATGGCCGGATCGCCAACGGCTGGCTCGATTGCCCGGATTTCACGGTCGAGCGGCAGCATGTTTGAGCCGTTCCGCGCCATCGTCGACGGAGACGAGCCGCCATCCGGCGCAAGAGCCCCCAGCGAGGACGAATTGATCCGGGCCCTCCAGGTGCTCATCAAGGTCCAGGTCGTCTATGCCGACACACCCGGCATCGGACGATCGTATGAGATTGCGCGCCATTACGCGCCGTTCTTCCGCGACTACTTCGCCTGTCTTGGGTATAGCTTCGAGGTTTCCCACCGAGACCAGATGGTGTTCTTGCGCGTACCCGCTGAGGGAGCGCGCCACGACGCGCCGGCGGAACGGCTGCGGAAGGACGAGACACTGGTCCTGCTGGCGCTGAGGCTCGCCTACGAGGAGGGGCTGCGGGACCACCGCGTCACCACGGACGGCGTTGTCGAATGTACCACCGACGACATCGCGGAATCGATCCGCACCGCCGCCCGCAGCGATCCGCCGGAGGAGACGCGACTCGTTGAAATCCTTCGCCTTTTCGCTCGGAAAGGCGCTGTGCGGCTCGGCGAACGCGACCGCACCGAGCGGGTCACGCCGCTGCTGGTATTGCCTGGAATCGCCGTGCTGTCGCCGGATGCCTGGATGGATCAGGTCCAGGCCTGGGCCGCCTCCGTCGCAGACGGGGATGCCTGACACCGCGCGGCTCCCAGTCGGCCAGGATCGAGAATCCGGCGAAATCTCGCTCCTCCCAGTCGAGGACGATCCTCGGACGTCCGATTCCGATGCCGGACATCATGCTGCCCGATGTTGCACCCGTATGATGTCCGACGCGCACCCTGTTCAGCACCACGGACGATCTCGATCACGCCTGTTGCCCACCAGCATCATGCGCTCAGGCCAAACAGGGCTATCACAATGCACGACAGACGAACGGGCTAAACCCATGCGACCCATCCTGGCCGGCCTCGTTCTCCTCCTGCTGCCGAGCCTCGCCTCGGCGGAATGCGTGTGTGCCTGCGTCCGCGGAAAGGCGATCGCCGTGTGCCAGCCGCAGGCGATGGTGGAGCCGATTTGCCAGCAGGTCTGCGTCGAGAAGATCGAGCAGTCGCTGAGCACGTTCGGCGGCGGCGGGGGTGGCGCCGGCATCGGTGGCGGTGTCAACGCGCTCGGTGCCGCGGGCAGCGGCATCGATCGGTCACGCTGACATACGTCCGGCCGGACCTCTGGGGCGACCCGGTCTGCGACATTTCGTGTGGCTCCCGCGCGCAATCACGGGTAGTTGCCTCGACACGCATCACGGCCGAGCCTAGCATCGTCCAAGGAAGGCGAATTTCGCGAAATCCGCCAAACTTTCATGGGTCTATGAACAAGATCGAGCCCGGCATCGGGATCAACCGGCGCTACCTGCACGACGAGGTGGCCGACCGTATGCGCGAGCTCATCCATGTCGGTGAGCTCGAGCCGAAGGCGCGCGTCAACGAGAGCGAGCTGACCGAGCGCTTCGGCATCTCGCGGACGCCCCTGCGCGAGGCGATCAAGATCCTCGCCACCGAGGGCCTGCTCGAGCTGCTGCCGAACCGCGGCGCCCGCGTCGCCAGCATCTCGCAATCCGAGATCGAAGAGATGATCGAGGTCATCGCCGGACTGGAGGCGACCGCCTGCGATCTCGCCTGCCGGACGATCACCGACGACGAGATCGCCGCGATCGAGCAGAAGCACGCCGGCATGGTCGCGGCGTGGAAGGAACGGGACGAGGCCGTCTATTTCCGGCTCAACCGCGAGATCCACGAAGCGATCATGAATGCAAGCCGCAACTCGACGTTGCAGGGCATCTATGCCGGCCTGTCCGGCCGCACCCAGCGCTCGCGCTATCTCGCGCACCAGACGGACGAGCAATGGGCCCGCGCGGTCGAGGAGCACGAGGGCATGATCCCGCTCCTCCAGGCGCGCGACGGCGAGAGGCTCGCCAAGCTGATGCGCGAGCACATCCGGGCCAAGAAGCCCGTCATCGCGGCCACCTACGGCGAGCCTGCGGCCGGAGCCGCCGAGGTCGCCTGACTCTCACCTATGCCGTAACCCGAGAGCAGGCTGCGAAAAAGCGGCAACGGTTTTTCGCGCGAAGCCTGCTTTAAGCTTTTGAATCGATCACGCTGCGTTTTGATCGATTCGATCAAAACGCAGCGTGATCTAGAGCAGTTTCCGTGATCTTGGACTCGCGAAAACTGCTCTATCTCTTTGTGCGGTCACATTTTCTTCACGCGAACCGGAAACCAGTTCGCTCGAAAATACTACAGGTTTCGGATCACCTTTCGCTTCGCTGCAGGCGTCCGGGAAAGGGCCGTGGCATCGAACGGATCTACCGGAAACGGTATGATACGCAGTCCCGAGACGGTTTCTGCGTCTCCATGGCCGTCGGCATCCGCTTTTCGCGGCATGGATCGGAACGAGTCGCGATCCACCCTGGTGCGCGGGGATCGTGCGGCGCTGCACAGCGCCTCCGGCTCAGCGTCCCTCCCAGTCCGGCTTCCGCTTGGCTAGGAACGCCTCCATGCCCTCGCGAAAATCGCGGCTCATATAGGCCATCAGGATGAGGTCGTCGCCGGGCCGGGCCTCGCCCTCAGTAGCGGCGGCGTCCTCTGCGAGGCGGCGCAGGCCCTCCTTGGTGGCCTGTAGCGTCAGGGGGGCGTGGCCGGCGAGCAGGCTCGCGAGGCTCGTCGCGCGCTCCGCGAGGGCTTCGGCATCCTCCACGATCTCGCTGGCGAGGCCGATGGCGAGCGCCTCCTCGGCGCCGACGAGGCGAGCGGTGAACAGGATGTCCTTCACGCGCGCCGGCCCGATCAGACCCGAGAGCCGCTTGAGGTTGCTCATCGACAGGCAGTTGCCGAGGGTGCGCGCGATCGGGAAGCCGAAGCGCGCGTCGCGGGTGGCGATGCGCATGTCGCAGGCGGCGGCGATGGCGGCGCCCCCGCCCGTGCAAGCTCCGGCGATCGCCGCGATGCTCGGCACGCGCAGGCGCTCCAGCGTGCCGAGCACGCGGTCCATGAAGCGCTCGTAGCCCAGCGCGTCCTCGGCGGTCTCGAAACCGCGGAACTGCGCGATGTCGGTACCCGCTGCGAAGGCCTTGTCGCCGGCCCCGGTGATGATCAGCGCCTTGACCGAACGGTCCTCCTCGATCCGCCGGCACAGCGTGATCAGGCCCTCGTACATGGCGAAGGTCAGCGCGTTGCGGGCCTGCGGCCGGTTTAGCGTGATCCGGGCGATGCCGGATGCGTCGGTGGCGAACAGGAGCTCGTCGGTCGGTGCGGGATCGGGCGCGCTCATCGCGGTATTCCTCGATGGTGGTCGGGCGGTCTCGGCACGACCCTGTCGCGCGATTGCCCGCCGGCGATCAAGCCGGAGCCGCCGGCCGCATCGCCGCGCGACCGTGGCGTTCGGATCATTTCTGCGGTGCCGGGTTCGTGCTATCCCCCTGTCGGAACCGGGACAATGGCGCTGCAGGGATGACGAGCGTGAGAGCGACGACGATCGGATTCATCGCAGCCGGCCTGCTCGCCGGCCTCGCGGCCGCGCCGGCCCGGGCCGAATGCGTGCGCAGCATCGTCAACAAGTCGTCGCTGACGGCGCTGGTCCGCCGGGACGGCGGCCCGTGGGTGACGGTGCTGCCGCACCGCTCGCAGGCGATCCGCTTCACCGAGCCCGGCAGCGTCGAATTCGCCCTCGTCTGCGGCCGTCCCGGCTATGGCTCGCCCGACCAGGGCGCGGTCTACCGCGACTCGATCGGCTACTCGGCGATCATCGACCGCTGCTATTACGAGATCGGCAACGGTTTCTTCGAAGACCAGCTCGGCCCCGGCTCCTCCATCGGCACCAAGGACACGGCCCCGCTGACGGTGAACGTGCCGCGCCAGGGCGACGTGGTGATCGGGACGCGACTCGACGGGCTCTGCCCGGCGGTGTTCGGCGACACCCTGCGGTCGCGATACTGAGACATCCTCACACCGGCCAGCCGGCCTCGCGGTAGGCCGAGTCCCAGAACATCCATTCGAGCTGGGCGGCGCGGGTGAAGGCCGCATGCATCGCGGCGCGTTCCGCGGCGCCGGCCTCGGCCGCGACCCGGTCGGTGACGGCGATCATGGCGTCGACCGCCTCGGAGAACTCCGGCCCGGCATAGGTGTCGATCCAGGCCCGGTAGGGGTTGTCGGCCGCAGCGCCGGCATGGATGTCGAGGCCGATCTCGCGGTACATCCAGAAGCAGGGCAGCATGGCGGCGAGATGGACCGCCAGCGGCTCGCGGAAGCCGCTGGCGAGCAGGAACGAGATGTAGTGATGCGCCACCGGCGTCGGCGGCGTCGCCCGGACCTCCTCGGCCGAGACGCCGAAGCGCCGGAAGAAGTCCGTATGCAGGCCGCGCTCGACTTCTATGGCGGCTGTCGCCGCGGTGGTGAACTGCACCACGTCGTCGGGTCCGTCGGACTTCGCCGCCGCGAGCGCCAGGGCTTGGGCGAAGGCCACGAGGTAATGCGCGTCCTGAATCATGTAGTGGCGAAAGGCCGGCAGCGGCAGCGTGCCGGCCGCGAGTTCGCGGTTGAACGGCAGGGTGCGGGCGGCCTCGTAAAGCGGGGCGTTGCGCGCCCAGGCGTCGGTGGAGAACACGGGATCGATTCCTTCACACGGATCGCGGATCGGACCGGGAGGGCCCTGCTACCATGAAGAACGACGACCCCTGCATCAGCCTCTGCCAGTTCGACGGCCGGACCGGCTGGTGCCTGGGCTGCGGCCGGACGCTCCCCGAGATCCGCGCATGGCGCAAGCTGACGCCCTATCGCAAGACCGCGCTGAGGCGCGAACTGCCCCGGCGCGTCGAGCAGGTCGGCGGCGAGGCTTCGGCCGTCGCCCTGCTCCGCAAGGGATGAGCGGGCCACGCTTCGTCCGGATAGCCGATGTGCGCGGCGACACAGCCTGAATCGTCGCACCGGTCCAGACAATGCTCGGAGATCCGCAGCGGCGGCGAAAGCAGTCCCTGCGAGACGAGGCCAGCGAGGAATTGCCGATGACGTCGAAGGTCTCATTCCGCTGGCTGCTCACGCTCTTAGCCCTGATCGCTCCCGCCGCCCTCGGACCGTGCCGGGCGGCCGGCAAGCCCGAGGAAGCGCCGGCGCGGCAGGAAGCCTCCTCCGACGTCGTCTTCCGTCACTATCTCTGACCGGCGGTTGGGTCCGGGCTCGGGTCCGTGCTAGGCCCCCGGCCGTTCAGCAGCAGCCAGGACATCACAGATCCATGCGCTCGACCCTTTTCGCCGGAGCCTTCGCAATCGCCATGACCGCATCCGCCTCAGCCGCCCCCATCACGCTTCCCTCGGGCCTCGCCTACACCGACGAAGTCGTCGGCACCGGCGCGGAGGCCAAGCCCGGCCAGCAGGTCAGCGTGCAATACACGGGCTGGCTCGACGAGAGCGGCAAGAAGGGCAAGAAGTTCGACTCGTCGCGCGACCGTAACCAGCCCTTCTCGTTCCCCCTCGGCGGCGGCCAGGTCATCAAGGGCTGGGACGAGGGCGTCGCCGGCATGAAGGTCGGCGGCAAGCGCACCCTGACCATCCCCGCCGCCCTCGGCTACGGCGCCCGCGGCGCCGGCGGCGCCATCCCTCCGAACGCCACGCTGATCTTCGACGTCGAACTCCTCGGCGTGAAGTAACGCCTACCAGCCCATCGTCCCCGGCCCGCCCTTGAACGGGCCGGCGACGTCGGGCGTGATCCAGCCGCCATAGAAGCCGCCGGGCTGCGGCTCAGCGCGGATATCGCCGACGAAGCAGCCATCCATCGGCCCGGCATAGAACGCCACCGCGCCCGCGATCTCGCGAAACGGCGGCGTCGGATCGGGATAGGCCCAGGCCGCGCCAGGCAGGGTGTGGCCACCGGCCGTGACGGCGAACAGCACCGCGCGGCCCTTCCACTCGCAGATGCCGGCGCGCTGCTGCGGACCGAGCACGCCCTCGGCCACGGCATCGCGCGGAAAATAATAGGTCGGCGGGTGGCTTGTCTCGAGCACGCGCCAGCCGTCCACCGTGTCGGCGATGGTCTCCCGGCCGAGGACGACCCGCAGGCGCAGGCCGACACGCTCCAGGCGGGGCGGGCGGGGATAGTCCCAGACGCTCTCCTGTCCGGGAGCCGGCGGTGTCGGGCTCGGTCTGAACATCGCGATGGCCCTCAGGGATTGTCTTTCGTAACCTGCGCCCAAGCTAGTCGGACGACCAGCCGAGGAAAGGACGCAGGGTGAGCGACGCAGACGGATTTGCAGTCTTCCTCGACTTCGACGGCACGCTGGCCGAGCTCGCGCCGACCCCCGACGCGGTCCAGGTCGACCCGATTCTGGTGCCCAATCTCGAGAGCCTGAAGGCCCGCCTCGGGGGCGCCCTGGCGATCGTGACCGGGCGGCCGGTGAGCGTCATCGACGGCTTCCTGGCGCCCTCGCGCTTCGATTGCGCCGGGCTGCACGGCGTCGAGCTCCGGGTCGACGGACAGCTCAGCGGCGGACGCCCGGAGGACCACCCCGACCTGCGCGCCGGCGTCGCGCGGCTGAGGGCGGAGACCGCCGCCCTCGACAAGGTGCTGATCGAGGACAAGGGCGCCTCGGTCGCCGTTCATTGGCGCCTCGCCAACGAACGCGACACCGAGACCGCCGAGGCCGTGGTGAAGGCGCTGGCGAGCGAACTCGGCGCGGGCTACCGGCTGCAGCTCGGCAAGGCGGTGGGCGAGATCGTGCCGGCCTCGGCCACCAAGGGCCATGCCATCCGCGCGCTCATGGAAAAACCGCCCTATGCCGGGCGTCGTGCGATCTTCTTCGGCGACGACAAGACCGACGAATTCGCCTTCGAGGCCGTCAACGCCGACGGCGGCGTCAGCGTCCGCATCGGCGACGAGGACACCATCGCCGCTCGCCGCCTCGCCGCGCCGG
>NZ_VRVE01000007.1:0-113579 GCF_008040035.1 Methylobacterium sp. WL9 | reverse complement strand
GATGAGGCCGGTCACGTCCGGCGCGTCGATGACGGATGAGGTCATGGGCTTTCGATTACGCAGAACTCGCTAAGCTCACGTTAGGCGAGTTTACGTGAATCGAGCTTTAAGCCCGCCGAATCGAGGCCGATCAACAGCCAGCCGCCGGGCCGGAGCCGGTCGGCGAAGCCGCGCATCATGCCGAGCACATGCTCGGCGCTGAAGTAGATCAGCACGTTCCTGCAGAGGATCAGGTCGAAGCCGGCGAAGGTCGCGGGCACGCTTCCATCGATCAGGCCCATCAGGTTGCGGCGCTCGAACCGCACCATCTCGCGAAATTCCTGGCGCAGGCGATAGCCGCCCTCGCGGGTCGCGCCCGGCTGGGGCGCGATGGGCCGGAACCAGCGCAGGCGGTCTTCGGTGGGCATCGTGCGCAGCGCCCAGCGGCCGAACTCGCCGGAGCGGGCGGTGGCTAGGGCCGCGGCGCTGATGTCGGTGCCGACGATGCCGACATCCCAATCGGCGAGGTCCGGCCCGAGCAGTTCGTGCAGCAGGATCGCGATCGAGTAGGGCTCCGCCCCCGTCGAGCAGCCGGCGCTCCAGATGCGCAGGGTGCGCTCCTCGCGCCGCGCTGCGACGAGTGCGGGCAGGATCTGCTCCCGCAGCGCCGCGAACTGCTCGGCGTAGCGGAAGAAGAAGGTCTCGCCGATGGTGATCTCGGCCTCGAGCGCCGTCCATTCCTCACGGCCGCCGGCTCCGTCGAGATAGGCGAGATAGCCCGCCGAATCGGCCAGTTTCAGCGCCTTGAAGCGCTTGACGAGACGGTCGAAGAGCAGGTCGTCCTTGTCGGCGTAGTAGTGGTGGGCGGTGCGCGCGATCACCCGCGCCTTCAGAGCGGGAAAGGCAGGGTCCGCCGCCGCTTCCGACACGCGCCTGCGGCGGATCTGATCGAAGGGCACGATCGCTCGCCTCAAGCCGCCGACGGCGCGTCGAAGGCGGCGAGCCGCTCCGCCGCACGGCGGCCGAGCAGGGCGACGCGCTCCCGCTCCTCGACGGTCAGGATATGCGCCATGGACAGGGCGTGGACGAGACGGTCGCCGAGGGCGATCTCGGCCTCGACGCAGCCGTTGAACGTATGCCCGTCGGCGACCGGGCGTATGGCATCGGCGCCGACCTGCACCACGTCGACCACACGGTCGACGAGAAGCGCGAGGCTGCCGTCGGCGGCATGCAGGACATGACGATAGGGGTCGGGAGGCGCGGCGTCGCGCAGCCCGAGCAACCGGGCGAGATCGAGGACGGGCAGGGGCGCGCCACCGAAATTGAGGAAGCCGGCCAACGGCCCGCCGGCGGTGGGCGGCGCATGCAGGTGCGGCAGGGGCAAGATCTCGCGGACGGCCTCTCGCGGCAGGGCGCAGGGCGTGCCTGCCACGTCGAGGACGAGATACGTCGTGGTCGAGGGCAGCGCCACCGATGCTCCTTGTGGCCGAGGCGTACGGCCGAGATAGGGTCGCCCTGCCGTCGCGACAATCTCGGCGCGGCCCGAAGGTTCGGTCTCGGCCGCAGAAGCGCAATCGGTCGCCGATCGGCTCTCGGCTCCTGAGGTATCGAAGGCTCGATTGTGCCGTTGACGCTCCCGCGGCCTTCGACTACACGAACCGCTCGACTTCGAGACGGGTCTATTTTTCAAATGCGTACGGTTCTCATCGTAGCGGAAGCGCCACGGACGGGGCGGGCTTAACGGAGCCCGCAGACCCGGTCGGTGGCGCATGCAGGGTCCCTCGGGGCCCTTTTTTGTTGCCGAAAGCCAGGGTCGTCGCACGCGAGGAGCGATCTCGAGCGAAGTGGACACGGTACGCGTGACGAGATCGCGACCGGCAACGGAATGGAAGCCGTGCTCGCCCCGAGGGGCCGGCGCGGTTCGAACGGGATGATGGAGGAGACGATGAGCGGCGAGGTCATGACCGGGGCCCAGATGGTCATCCGGGCTTTCCAGGACCAGGGCGTCGACACCCTGTTCGGCTATCCGGGCGGTGCGGTGCTGCCGATCTACGATGCGCTCTTCGGCGAAGAGCAGATCAAGCACGTGCTGGTGCGCCACGAGCAGGGCGCGATCCACGCGGCGGAGGGCTACGCCCGCTCGTCGGGCAAGGTCGGCTGCGTCCTCGTCACCTCCGGCCCCGGCGCCACCAACATCGTCACCGGCCTGACCGACGCGATGATGGATTCGATCCCGATCGTCGCGATCACCGGGCAGGTCCCGAGTCACCTGATCGGCACCGACGCGTTCCAGGAATGCGACACGGTCGGCATCACCCGCCACTGCACGAAGCACAACTACCTCGTCCGCTCGATCGAGGACCTGCCGCGCATCCTGCACGAGGCCTTCTACATCGCCTCGCACGGACGCCCCGGCCCGGTCGTCATCGACCTGCCCAAGGACATCCAGTTCGCGAGCGGCCTCTATGAGCGCCCGACCGAGGACGGCCACAAGACCTATCACCCGGCCTTCAAGGGCGACGGCGAGCGGATCAGGGCGGCCGTCGAACTGATGGCGAGCGCCCGGCGTCCGGTGTTCTATACCGGCGGCGGCGTGATCAATTCCGGGCCCGAGGCGACAAGGTTGCTGCGTGAGCTGGTGGCCGAGACCGGCTTCCCGGTCACCTCGACCCTGATGGGGCTCGGTTGCTTCCCGGCCTCGGACGACAGGTTCCTCGGCATGCTCGGCATGCACGGGACCTACGAGGCCAACCTCGCGATGCACGACAGCGACCTGATCATCTGCGTCGGGGCGCGCTTCGACGACCGCATCACCGGCCGGCTCGACGCCTTCGCGCCGTTCTCGAAGAAGATCCACATCGACGTCGACGCCTCCTCGATCAACAAGGTCGTGCGCGCCGATATCGGCATCGTCGGCGATTGCGCCTCGGTGCTGGAGGACATGCTGGCCGATTGGCGGGCCCTGCCGAAGCAGCCGGACAAGGGCCGGCTCGACGAGTGGTTCGCCAAGATCCACACTTGGAAGGCGCGCGAGTGCCTCGCCTACTGGCCGTCGGGGACGATCATCAAGCCGCAATACGCGGTCCAGCGGCTCTACGAGGCGTGCAAGGACCGCAAGACCTTCATCACGACGGAGGTCGGCCAGCATCAGATGTGGGCGGCGCAGTACTTCAAGTTCGAGGAGCCGAACCGCTGGATGACCTCAGGCGGCCTCGGCACCATGGGCTACGGCCTGCCTGCCGCCATCGGCACGCAGCTCGCCAACCCGGACGGACTCGTCATCGATATCGCCGGCGAGGCCTCGATCCTGATGAACATGCAGGAAATGTCGACGGCCGTGCAGTATCGCCTGCCGATCAAGATCTTCATCCTGAACAACGAATACATGGGCATGGTGCGCCAGTGGCAGGAGCTGCTGCACGGCTCGCGCTACTCGCAGAGCTATTCGGAGAGCCTGCCGGACTTCGTGAAGCTCGCCGAGGCCTACGGGGCCAAGGGCATCCGCTGCGAGAAGCCGGGCGAACTCGACGCGGCGATCCAGGAGATGCTCGACTACGACGGCCCGGTGATCTTCGACTGCGTCGTCGACAAGAAGGAAAACTGCTTCCCGATGATTCCCTCGGGCAAGGCGCACAACGAGATGCTGCTCTCCGACTACCTCGGCGAGACCGGAGTCGAGATCGGCGACGTGATCTCGGACGCGGGCAAGATGCTGGTCTGATTCATGTGCTGTCCTCGACCGCTCGCGGTCGAGGACGTCCGCCACACGGGTGGCGGCGCGCATTCGCGCTTGCCAACGGCCGAATGCAGAAGATGTCGATAGAGACGGCCGTTGGTGTAACGAGCGCCCTGGGAGAACGGCGATGAACGCCATGAACACGCATTACCCCGAGCCGACCCGGTTCGAGACCAAGGCCCGGCACACCCTGGCCGTGATCGCCGACAACGAACCCGGCGTACTGGCACGCATCGCCGGGATGTTCTCGGGCCGCGGCTACAACATCGAGAGCCTGACGGTCTCGGAGACGGAGGAGGCGCGCCATATCTCACGCTTCACCATCGTCACCACCGGCACCGACGTGGTGATCGAGCAGATCAAGGCGCAGCTGAACCGGCTCGTCCCGGTCCACCGCGTCGTCGACCTGACCCTGCAGGGCCGGGCACTGGAGCGCGAACTCTGCCTCGTGAAGGTCGCCGGCACCGGCGACCACCGCAGCGAGGCCCTGACGCTCGCCGCCGCCTTCGGCGCGCGCACCCTCGATGCCACGCTCAACTCCTTCGTGTTCGAGCTGACCGGCACGACCGAGGAGGTCGACCGCTTCATCCGGCTTCTCAGCGTGATCGGCTTGGTCGAGATCTCGCGCACCGGGATCGCGGCGATGGAGCGGGGGGCGGAGGCGCTCTGAACGCGCTTTCGTGACAGTCTGAGCCCCGATCAGTTCCGGAGTTCCGTCATGGAAGCGAAGGTCATTCGGTGGGGTGACGACCTCGCCGTGCGCCTCTCGGCCGAGGAAGCCGAGCAGCACGGGTTGAGCGAGGGGCAGACGGTGGAGGTCGTGGCGAAACCAGATGCCGGGAGTTCGGGACGTCCGGCCGACACCCCGGGCGGCCCTCGTTACGAGAATGGCCGGCCCGCCTACACGCTCGCGGACATGGTCGCCGAGATGGACCGGCTCGGTCCGTCCCATCGGCCAGCGTTGGTCGAATGGGGTCCGGACGTCGGCGCCGAGATCATTGATGACGACGACAGTCGATGAGCCGTTGCTGTCTTCAGGAGACTTGGTCTGGGTCGATCTGAGGCCGACCAAGGGTCATGAACAGGCCGGCGTCCGACCGGCCGTCGTCCTGACCGACAGCGCGTTTCATCAGCGGAACGCGACAGCAATCATCTGCCCGATCACGAGCTATACGCGGCCTTGGCCCACCAAGGTCATCCTGCCTGCAGGCCTCCCGGTCGCCGGAGCCGTGCTCGCCGATCAGATCCGCTGCGTCGATCGATCGTCGCGCGGTTTTCGGCGCGTCGGAGCCGTGCCGGCGTCGGTGCTTGCAGAGATCCGCCTCAAGGTGGCGTTGTTGATCGGAGCGGTCACGGACGCGGAGTTTTCGGGATCGGCACCGTGACCGCCCGCACCCTCTACTACGCCCCCGGCACCTGCTCCCTCGCCGCGCACATCGCCCTCGAAGAAACCGGCACGCCCTTCGAGACCGTGCGGATCGACCTCGCCAAGGGCGGCCAGCGCGCACCGGAATACCTCGCCGTCAACGAGCGCGGCCGGGTGCCGGCGCTCTGGGAGGATGGCTGGGTGCTCACGGAGACCCAGGCGATCCTGCGCCACGTCGCCCGCTCGCATCCGGAAGCCGGGCTCTGGCCCGAGGATCCGCGCGAGCAGGCCGTCGCCGACGAATGGCTCGCCTGGCTCGCCACCAATCACCACGTCGCGTTTGCGCAGGCGCATACCCCGTCGCGCTACTCCGACGACGACGAGGACCTCGACGCGATCCGCGCCAAGGGCGCCGACACCTACGGCGACCTCGCCACCATGACCGAGGTGAAGCTCTCGAACGGCGGCTGGGCTGTCGGCGAGCGCTACGGCGTGGTCGATGCCTACCTGCTGGTGTTCTGGAACTGGGGCGGCGGGCCGTGTCTGCGCTTCGACATGGCCGGTCGCTTCCCGGCCTGGACCGCTCATGCCCGCCGCGTCACGGCGCGGCCGGCGGTGCAGGCCGTTCTGGCGCGCGAAGGGCTGACGCTTCCAGCCTGACAGCGCCGCTTGCAGTCTCCTCCAAATCCGCCTAAGAGCCGAACCGTACGGTACGGTACGGCTTCTAGAACGCAATGGAATCAGGCCCCGCCATCGAGACCACGACCCCGTCCGCCCGCCAGCAGGCCGTGCTCGACGCGGTGCTCGGATTGATGGTGGAGGCGGGCGATCAGCTCACCATGGACGCCGTCGCGCGCCGTGCCAGCTGCTCGAAGGAGACGCTCTACAAGTGGTTTCGTGACCGCGACGGCCTGCTGACCGCGACGGTGCAGTGGCAGGCCTCTCGGGTCCGCGCCGGCCGCTTCGAGGCCCGCGCGCTCGATGTCGCCACGCTGAGCGAGAGCTTGCGGGATTTCGCGACGACGTGGCTGGAGGTGATTTCGAGTTCCGCGTCGATCGCGCTGAACCGTATCGCCATCGGCGACGCAGCGTCGCGAAAAAGCAATCTCGGCAGCATCGTCCTAGCGAACGGACGCTTCGCCATCGGTGACCGCCTGAAGCCGCTCTTGGAGGCGGGGCGCGAGGCCGGGCTTCTGGCTTTCGACGACAGCGAGACCGCCTTCCGGACGTTCTTCGGCCTCGTCGGCCGCGACGTCCAGATCAGACTTCTGCTCGGCGATGCGATCGATTTCGACGCCGCCACGATCAGACGCGACGCCGCCAGCGCGGTGGAGCAGTTCCTGGCCCTCTACGGCCAGCCCCAACGTCAGCAACTTCCACTTCGGTAAAAGGACAAAAGACATGCGGGTTTATTACGATCGCGACGCCGACCTGAACCTGATCAAGGGCAAGAAGGTCGTCATCGTCGGCTACGGCAGCCAGGGCCACGCCCACGCGCTCAACCTCCGTGATTCCGGCGTGAAGGGCATCGTCATCGCGCTGCGCGAGGGCTCCGCCACCGCCAAGAAGGCGGAGCACGAGGGCTTCACGGTGATGAACGTCGCCGACGCTGCCAAGCAGGCCGACGTCGTGATGATGCTCACCCCCGACGAATTGCAGGGGGACATCTACAAGGAGTCGCTCGAGGGCAACATGAAGCAGGGCGCCGCCCTCCTGTTCGCCCACGGCCTCAACGTCCACTTCAACCTGATCGAGCCCCGCAAGGACCTCGACGTGCTCATGGTCGCCCCCAAGGGCCCCGGCCACACCGTGCGCGGCGAGTACCTCAAGGGCGGCGGCGTGCCGACGCTCATCGCCATCGCCCAGGATGCCTCGGGCAACGCCCACGACCTCGGCCTGTCCTACGCCTCGGCTAATGGCGGCGGCCGCGCCGGCATCATCGAGACCACCTTCAAGGAGGAGTGCGAGACCGACCTGTTCGGCGAGCAGGCCGTGCTCTGCGGCGGCCTCGTCGAGCTCATCAAGGCCGGCTTCGAGACCCTGGTCGAGGGCGGCTACGCCCCCGAGATGGCCTATTTCGAGTGCCTGCACGAGGTGAAGCTGATCGTCGACCTCATCTACGAGGGCGGCATCGCCAACATGAACTACTCGATCTCGAACACCGCCGAATACGGCGAATACGTCACCGGCCCGCGCATCGTCACTGCCGAGACCAAGGCCGAGATGAAGCGCGTGCTGGATGACATCCAGTCCGGCAAGTTCACCCGCGACTGGATGCTGGAGAACAAGGTCGGCCAGACCTCGTTCAAGGCCACTCGCGCCAAGCTCGCCCGTCACCCGATCGAGGAGGTCGGCGCCAAGCTGCGCGGCATGATGCCGTGGATTTCGGAGAAGGCCCTCGTCGACAAGTCCAAGAATTGATCTTTTCGGAGTTGAGGCCGGGCTTCGCTCGGCCTCGGCGATAGGATCTCGGCCGGTGTCGCGCGAGCGGCATCGGCCTTTCCATGTCCGGCGCAGGAGCGGCCAAACCGTTGCGATGACCCTCCCACTTCGGCGATAAGCCTTCTCGGTGCCCTCTCAGAAGAAGCGGGCCGGAGGAGGACACGATGGCATCGCTCTATTTCGACGCGCACCGGGCGCTTCAGGAGGAGTTCGGCACCACCAAGCTGGCAGAGCGGCTCGACACCCAATGGGTTCACGAGACCGTCAAGGAGGACGAGGCCGGCTTCATCGGCAGCCGCGACATGTTCTTCCTGTCCACCGTCGATCCCGACGGGATGCCGACCGTCTCCTACAAGGGCGGCGCGCCGGGCTTCGTGAAGGTGCTGGACGACCATACGTTGGTCTTCCCCGGCTTCGACGGCAATGGCATGTTCTACTCGATGGGCAACGTCGAGGGTCAGTCCAAGGTCGGCCTACTCTTCATCGACTTCGAGACGCCGCATCGCGTCCGCGTCCAGGGCCATGCCAGCCTGCTGCGCGACCACCCGCTGATGGCCGACTACACCGAAGCGAAGTATCTCGTGAAAGTCGATGTCACCAAGATCTGGGTCAACTGCCCGCGCTACATCCACAAGTACCAGAAGCTGCAGCAGAACAAGTACGTGCCGGCGCCGAACAAGGAGACGCCGCTGGCCGCCTGGAAGCGCCTCGATCTCGCCGGGGACGTGATCAGCGACGAGGACAAGGCCCGCGTCGCCAAGGAAGGCCGGCTCGAAGTGCCGGAATACGAGGCGCTGGTCGCGCGCGGTGAGGCTTGATCAGGGTTTCGGTCCATCGGGCGCAGGCCCTTCAAGCTGAGCGCACCTGCCAGAACCACGACCCGAAACGACAGCGCGGATTCACCGAAGTCCGCGCCGGCTGATCGGCTCACACAGCCCGCAAAGCCGGCCCCCGCCGCACGAAGCCGACGATGTCCTTGACCGCGTCGAGGGTCGGTGCAGCCAGCGCCTCGGCCCGCTCCGAGCCTTCGGCGAGCACAGCGTCGATGTGAGCCGGATCGGCCACCAGCCGTTTCATCTCGCCGGCGATCGGCGCCAGCTTCTCGACGGCGAGGTCGACCAGGGCCGGCTTGAAGGTCGAGAACTGAGAGCCGCCGTAATCGGCCAAAACCTCCTCGCGCGTGATGCCGCGGAGCGCGGCAAAAATGCCGACGAGGTTGTCCGCTTCCGGCCGTCCCGCGAGGCCCGCGACCTCGGAGGGCAGGGCCTCCGGATCGGTCTTGGCCTTGCGCACCTTCTGCGCGATCGTGTCGGCATCGTCCGTGAGGTTGATGCGCGAATTGTCGGACGGGTCCGACTTCGACATCTTCTTCGAACCATCGCGGAGCGACATGACCCGCGCTGCCGGGCCGCCGATCAGCGGTTCGGTGATGGGGAAAAAGGACTCACCGTGGCCGTGAGCCAGGATCGACCCCGAAAAGTCGTTGTTGAACTTCTGGGCGATGTTGCGGGTCAGTTCGAGGTGCTGCTTCTGGTCCTCGCCGACCGGGACGTGCGTCGCGCGGTAAGCGAGGATGTCGGCGGCCATCAGCACGGGATAATCGTAGAGCCCGATCGAGGCGGCCTCGCGGTCCTTGCCGGCCTTGTCCTTGAACTGGGTCATGCGGTTCAGCCAGCCGAGCCGTGCCACGCAGTTGAGGATCCAGGTCAGCTCGGCGTGCTGCGGCACCTGACTCTGGTTGAACACGATCGAGCGCTTGGGATCGATGCCGGCGGCGAGGAACGCAGCCGTGACTTCGCGGATCTGGCCCTTCAGCGCCTCCGGGTCCTGCCAGAGCGTGATCGCGTGCAGATCGACGACGCAGTAGAGGCATTGCGCGTCGCGCTCCTGCATCTCCACGAAGCGTTTGATCGCGCCGAGATAGTTGCCGAGGTGCAGGTTTCCGGTCGGCTGAACGCCCGAAAATACCAGTTCCGAAAACGCCGCCATCGGCGCGATCCTTCAAGCCATGCGCCGGAGCGGCCCACCGCCCGATCGAAGGGCCGGGTTCTGACACCCGGTGCGCGGCACGGTCAAGGATGCGCGGCGATCGCGCTCAAGACACCGTGAGGTTCGCGGCCGGCTCCCGCGCGCGACCGGTGGGACACAGGCTGAGCAGGACGCAGCGCCCGCAGGCCGGATTGCGGTGGTGGCAGACGTGCTGCCCATGCAGCATCAGAACCTCGTGATTGTCGTAGAGCGCCTGTGCCGACCAATCGTCGGGAAGCTGGGCGCGCAGGATCGCGTGCGAGGGTCCGACATCGGTCCTCGCGCCGATCAGGCCGGTCCGCTGCGCCACCCGATGATGATGACTGTCGACAGGTAAGGCCGGCATGCGCAGGGTCGAAAACGACAGCACCGCCGCGCTCGTCTTCGGGCCCACGCCCGGAATCGCTTCCAGCCAGTTGCGGGCCGCGTCGACGCTCAGGCCGGCCAGGAAATCCAGGGACAACGCGCCGCGCGTCTCGGCAATCGCCGAGAGGACTGCGCGGATGCGCGGTGCCTTCAGCTCCGGCCAGGTCACGCCGTGGATCGTCGCCTCGATCTCCGCCGGATCGGCGTCCATGACCCGTTCCCAGTCCGGCCAACGTGCCCTCAGCGCCTTGAAGGCGCGGCCGGAATCGGCGTTGCGCGTCCGGTGCGAGAGCAGCGACGAGACCAGTTCGCTCAGCGGATCGAGATCATGGAAATAGGCGATCGGGCAGCCGTACACCCCGCAGAGGTGGCGGTGGATCTCGAGAGCCTTGGCCGAGAGGCGATCCGCCTCGTCGGAACTGGTCGGGTCGAAGCGCGATCGGGGGGAAGGCCGTGTGTGAGCGGAGGAGATTGGCATGGAGCCGGAATCCGCGACGAGTCATGCCCGTTCCCGCCTGCGGCATTGCGATCCGCAAAAGCACCATGTGGAAGCATCGGAGCGAAAGCCGGCGACCGCCTTTCGCTCCGAAACCTCATTTCGGCAGGGCGTAGATGTTGATGTCGAGCTTGTCGTCGGCGGATTCACTGAGGTCGGTGACGTATTCCTCGATGAAGCGGTCCTGCACCGCGATGTCCTTGGCGTCGAAATACGCGATCAGGGTGTCGTAGGTGCCGCTGATCTCGTCGTAGGACCCGGAATGCTTGAAGCGTAGCGCCTTGCCGCTGGGCGTCGCGCCGAAATGCAGGCCCTCGCCCGACGCCGGACCGGAAGAGGGTGCGGCCTCGATCGGAATCATCGCCTCGTACTGGAAGCCGTTGTCCTCGGTCTTGGTGAAGACCGCGAGGGGGCGCCCCGTCGGGCGGATGCCGGCTTTCGAAAGCTCGCCCTCCATCCTGGCGAAGGAGGCCTTCAGGCTCGCCACCGCCTCCTCCCAGGTCGTCTTGCCCGAGAGGATCGCAGCGGGCTTGGCCGGGAGCGCGACCTCTTCGACGTCGTTCGCCTCGGCCGACGGCGCCACCAGGGTCTGGCGCGCCGGCGCGGCAGAGGAGCGGGCCGGCGCCGTTCCGGGGACGCTGGGCGGCGCCAGCGATTTATCGGGCGCGGGGTTTGCGGTCCCGGCGGGCTTCGCGGAGGTATCCGGCGCGGTCGTGGTCGAGAGCGGGTTCGCCTCGGCGGGGGAAGGTGCGTTGGAAGGCGGCGGCGCCGGCTGCTCTGCCGCCCTCGCCGAGGAGGTGGCCAGCACGAGCGCGAGAGCGGCAGCGGTCACGGGACGAAGTCGGGTCAAAGGCAGCGCTCCGGTCTCTACGCCCCCCGCGAATCGCGTGGGCCGTCGGTTCTCGCCAAGCTAGCGGCGATGCGGTCGCTCCGCGAGGCTGCGGTTCAGCACGCATGGCGCATGCCGGCCCGGCCCTCGCGTCGGGCGGCGTGGTTTGCCATATACGCGGGCCATCCCCGAACCGTCGCCCGAGCACCCGTCACCGCAGCGATCGCCCACACACCCGCATGACCGCACTCGCCAATCACCGCTTCCTGAAGATGCACGGCGCCGGCAACGCCATCGTCGTGCTCGACCTGCGCAGCTCGCGTCATATCGTGAGCGGCCGGGAGGCGAAGGCCATCGCCGAAGATCCGCGCTCGCATTTCGACCAGTTGATGGTGCTCCACGACGCCGTCACGCCCGGCACCGACGCCTATCTCAGGATCTACAACACCGACGGCTCCCGCGCCGGCGCCTGCGGCAACGGCACCCGCTGCGTCGCCTTCGCCATGCTCGACGACCCCGCCATGGCGCGTCCGGTCGAGTGCGGGTCTCTGACGCTGGAGACCGAGGCGGGGCTCGTCGGCGTGAAGCGGGTCGCCGACCGCAGCTTCACCGTCGACATGGGCAAGCCGCGTCTCAAGTGGGACGAGATTCCGCTCCGCGATCCTTTCCCCGACACGCGCCGGATCGAATTGCAGATCGGCCCGATCGACGATCCGATCCTGCACTCGCCGGGTGCGGTCAGCATGGGCAACCCACACGCGATCTTCTTCGTCGACCGCGATCCCGAGGCATACGACCTCGAACAGATCGGGCCGATGCTCGAAGGTCATCCGATCTTCCCGGAGCGCGCCAACATCTCGATCGCCCAGGTCGTCGCCCGCGACATCATCAAGCTGCGCGTCTGGGAGCGGGGTGCAGGCCTGACGCTCGCCTGCGGCACGGCCGCCTGCGCGACGGTGGTCGCGGCCTCGCGGCTGCGCATGATCGGCCGGCAGGCCACCGTGAGCCTGCCCGGCGGCCAGCTCTCCGTCGAATGGCGGGCCGACGACCACGTCCTGATGACCGGCCCGGTCTTCCTCGAAGGGGAGGGCACCTTCGCGCCGGAGATCTTTTCCGGGCTCGCCCCTTGAGCGTCGAGACGCTCACCTTCGGCTGCCGGCTCAACACCGTCGAGTCCGAGGTGATGCGCAGCCATGCGCTCGGGTCGTCTGCCGACCGCGATCTCGTCCTCGTCAACACCTGTGCAGTGACGGCAGAAGCCGGCCGGCAGGCGCGCAAGGCGATCCGAAAGCTCGCGCGGGAGCGGCCCGACGCCGAGATCGTCGTCACCGGCTGCGGCGCGGAGATCGAGACGCAAGCCTATGCCGGCATGCGGGAGGTCGCCCGCCTCGTGGGCAACGCCTCCAAGACCAAGCCCGAGACCTGGGCGACGCCCGCCGCGAACGATCCCGGCATCGGCGCGGTCATGCAGGCCCGCGAAACGGATGCGACGCGGATCACTGGCATGGCCGGACACACCCGGTCCTTCGTGCCGGTGCAGAACGGCTGCGACCACCGCTGCACCTTCTGCGTGATCCCGTTCGGACGCGGAAACTCGCGCTCGGTTCCCCTCGACGACGCCGTGGCCCAGGTTCGCCGCATCGTCGCCCATGGCGGCCGCGAGGTGGTGCTGACCGGCGTCGATCTCACCGCCTACGGCCGCGACCTCGACGGGAACCCCACCCTCGGCCGCCTCGTGAAGGCGATCCTGTCCGCGGTGCCGGAGCTCGCCCGCCTGCGGATCTCCTCGATCGACTCGGTCGAGGCGGATGACGACCTGCTCGACGCCTTCGCGAGGGAGGCGCGGCTGATGCCGCATCTCCACCTCTCGCTGCAGGCCGGCGACGACCTGATCCTCAAGCGGATGAAGCGCCGGCATACCCGCGCCGACGCGATCCGCTTCTGCGAGGAGGTACGCCGCCTGCGTCCCGAGACGGTGTTCGGCGCCGACCTGATCGCGGGATTTCCGACCGAGACCGAGGCGCAGTTCGCCCGCTCCCTCGACCTCGTCGCGGAATGCGGCCTGACGCATCTCCACGTCTTCCCGTACTCGCCCCGCCCCGGCACGCCGGCCGAACGAATGCCGCAGGTCGCGGGCGACGTGGTGCGCGAACGGGCTGCGCGACTGCGCGAGGCCGGTGCCTCGGCCTTGATCCACCATCTCGACGGCGAGGTCGGGCAGACCCGGTGCATCCTGGTGGAGCGAGGCGGCATCGGACGCACCGAGACGTTCACGGCCGTGCGGCTCGACGACGACCTCGGGACGCGTCTGTCCCCGGGCGATCTCGCCGACGTCGCGATCGGCGGGCATGACGGGCGACGACTCACCGCTGCGCGTGTTGCGAAAAACCCGCTCGTCGGGTAATGACTCGCCCGATTCTCCCATCGGATTCGTAGGTTGCGGATTGCACCGCCTCCTGTCCGCCGGGAGGTCGGCCCTCGACCATCGCTTATCGAGCATGCGTCGGCCCCTTCTTGATCGGGGGGTGAGCCCGGACCGTTTCGGTTCCCGGGCGGCGAGGAAGAGGGTCTTCCGCAACACGAGCCGCCGACGCCGGCCTCCGCGAGAGGCCATTCAGGAGAGAGAATGTCTGCAGGTCTGAACGCGCGCGACACCGCGCCGAGCCGTGACGATTTCGCCGCGCTGCTCGAAGAGTCCTTCCTCGAACACGAGATCACCGAGGGTTCGGTCGTCAAGGGTACCGTCGTCGGCATCGAGAAGGATGTCGCGGTCATCGACATCGGCGCCAAGACGGAAGGCCGTGTCGCCCTCAAGGAATTCCACGGCCCCGGCCGTGAAGGCGACCTCAAGGTCGGCGACGTCGTCGAAGTCTATGTCGACCGCATCGAGAATGCGCTGGGCGAAGCCGTCATCTCGCGCGACAAGGCCCGCCGCGAAGAGAGCTGGGTCAAGCTGGAGAAGTCGTTCGAGAACAACGACCGCGTCACCGGCACGATCTTCAACCAGGTCAAGGGCGGTTACACCGTCGACCTCGACGGCGCCGTGGCGTTCCTGCCGCGCTCCCAGGTCGACATCCGCCCCGTGCGCGACGTGACCCCGCTGCTCGGCACGCCGCAGCCCTTCCAGATCCTCAAGATGGATCGCCGCCGCGGCAACATCGTCGTGTCGCGCCGCACCGTCCTCGAAGAGAGCCGCGCCGAGCAGCGCTCCGAGCTCGTGGCCAACCTCGAAGAGGGTCAGGTCATCGACGGCGTCGTCAAGAACATCACCGAGTACGGCGCCTTCGTCGACCTCGGCGGCATCGACGGCCTGCTGCACGTCACCGACATGGCCTGGCGCCGCGTCAACCACCCGTCCGAGGTCGTGGCGATCGGCGCCACGGTCAAGGTCAAGATCATCAAGATCAACCACGAGACCCACCGCATCTCGCTCGGCATCAAGCAGCTGCTCGCCGATCCGTGGGAGGGCATCGCCCAGCGCTACCCGGTCGAGGCCAAGCTCAAGGGCCGCGTGACCAACATCACCGATTACGGCGCCTTCGTGGAGCTGGAGCCGGGGATCGAGGGCCTGATCCACGTCTCCGAGATGAGCTGGACCAAGAAGAACGTCCACCCCGGCAAGATCGTCTCCACCTCTCAGGAAGTGGAAGTGCAGATCCTCGAGGTCGATCCGGTCAAGCGCCGCATCTCGCTCGGCCTCAAGCAGACCCTGCAGAACCCGTGGGAGGCCTTCAACGAGAAGCATCCCGTCGGGTCCGAGGTCGAGGGCGAGGTCAAGAACAAGACCGAGTTCGGTCTCTTCATCGGCCTCGAGGGCGACGTCGACGGCATGGTCCACCTCTCGGACCTCGATTGGCAGCGCCCCGGCGAGCAGGTCATCGAGGAGTTCAAGAAGGGCGACATGGTCAAGGCGCAGGTTCTCGACGTCGACGTCGAGAAGGAGCGCATCTCGCTCGGCATCAAGCAGGTCGGCGGCGATCCCTTCGCCGAGGCCGGTGACCTCAAGAAGGGTCAGATCGTGACCTGCGAAGTGACCGAGGTGAAGGATTCGGGCCTGGAGGCGAAGATCGTCGACAGCGACATGACCACCTTCGTCCGCCGCGCCGAACTCGCCCGCGATCGCGGCGACCAGCGCCCCGAGCGTTTCGCCGCCGGCGAGAAGTTCGATGCCCGCGTCGTGCAGTTCGACCGCAAGGCACGCCGCGTCCAGGTCTCCATCAAGGCGCTCGAAGTCGCCGAGGAGAAGGAGGCGATGGCCCAGTTCGGTTCGACCGATTCCGGTGCCTCGCTCGGCGAGATCCTCGGCGCGGCCTTCAACAAGAAGAAGGGCGACGACGAGTAAGTTCGTCCGAGCTCTGATCGCCCCGGGATCGGTTCGCCGATCCCGGGGCTTTTTTGTTTCTGGACCCTGTTGGGCTTGCATGCCGAGGATCTCGAAACAGCCGTCACCCGCGTTCGGCGCCGAGCCGAACGGCCGATCTGAATGTCGCTACGGTTGTTGCGCGCGTCCGGCAGGACAACCGCGAGTGTATCGTTCCTGAACGGCTCTTGCTCGCGCGCCGCCGCCGGGGCTAAAACACCCGCCGGTGTTGGGCGAAACGCCGCGAGCCCATGCCGGTCAAGGACTTGACCCTTGCGGCAGCTCGGATCGCCCTACCGGAAAGACTGAGTGCAAACCGCGGCTCCGCATGGGATGCTGCGGTAAGCGAGTCGAAAATTGACCGGCCCCGAAGCCGCCTGATCCGTCGTTTCGACGGCACCGGGGCGCGGGGCGCGCACCGGCCGGCACAGGCCGGAAGGCGAGGGAGTGAGCCGTCGCATGGCCGCAGACGCCGAAGTTCTGATCGATCGTCGGCGCTTGCGCCGCAAACTCACCCTATGGCGGGTGCTCGGCATCGGCGGACTGATCGTGGCGGTGGGAGCCGTCGGCTATCGCGCCCGGGTCGGCACGGAGGTCTTCGGTTTCTCGGCGGCGCCGAGCCAGATCGCGCGGATTTCCATCGGCGGCTTCATCGCCGGCAGTGAATCCACCACCAAGCTGATCAAGAGCGTCGGCGAATCCGCCGCCGTGAAGGGCGTGGTCGTCTCGATCTCCTCGCCGGGCGGCACGACGACCGGCTCAGAGGAACTCTACCGCAACCTCCGCGCACTCGCCGAGAAGAAGCCGATCGTGGCCTTCGTCGACGGCACCGCCGCGTCGGGCGCCTACATCACGGCCATCGCGGCCGACCACATCGTCGCGCGCGAGACCGCGCTCGTCGGCTCGATCGGCGTGCTGTTCCAGTACCCGGAAGTGTCGGGGCTGCTCGACAAGGTCGGCGTCAAGATGGAGTCGATCAAGTCCTCGCCGCTCAAGGCCGAGCCGTCGGGTTTCACCCCGACCTCGCCCGAGGCCCGCGCCGCCCTCGCCTCTGTCGTCTCCGACACCTACGGCTGGTTCAAGGGGCTCGTCGCCGAGCGCCGGCACATGAACGACGAGGAACTCGCCAAGGTCACCGACGGCCGGGTCTTCTCCGGCCGGCAGAGCATTCCGCTCAAGCTCGTGGACGAGCTCGGCGCCGAGCGTCAGGCGGTGGCGTGGCTCGAGGCGAACAGGGGGGTCGCCAAGGACCTCCCCGTGAAGGACTGGAAGCCGAAATCCGGCAGCGGCTTCACCCTGTGGTCGGCTTTGGGCTCCAGCGCGTCCCTGATCGGCCTCGACGAGCTCGCAGCGCGGCTTCGCGCCGTCGGCACGGAGGCGGAAGGCTATGCCGGCGGAGGCCTCCTCGTGCTCTGGCGCCCGGCGCCCTGATCGCGACGAGCCGCGCCTCCCGCCCATACCGGACCTCGGAAGACGGACGCATGATCAAATCGGAACTCGTGCTCAAGATTGCCGAGCAGAACCCCCATCTCTACCAGCGCGACGTCGAGACCCTGGTCAACGCGATCCTCGACACCATCGCCGACGCCCTCGCCCGCGGCGACCGGGTCGAGCTGCGCGGCTTCGGCGCCTTCTCGGTGAAGCGTCGTGAAGCGCGGCGCGGACGCAACCCGCGCACGGGCGAAGCCGTTGCCGTGTCCGAGAAGGCGATCCCCGTGTTCAAGACGGGCAAGGAGATGCGCCTTCGCCTCAACAAGGCGGGGATCGGCGCGGAAGCGGTCGGTTAATCCTGAGCCGTCCCGAAAAGCCCGCCGGAGACCCGAGATGATCCGCTTCCTCAAGGCCCTGATCCTGCTGCCCGTTGCGCTCGTCGTGCTGCTCCTGGCCGTGGCCAACAGGAACGCCGTGACGCTGTCCTTCGACCCGTTCTCGCCCGAGCCGGCGTTCAGCATCGTGCTGCCGCTCTACGCCATCGTCTTCGCGGCCGTGGCTATCGGCATCCTGGTCGGCGGCATCGGTGCCTGGCTCGGACAGGGCAAGACCCGCGCGAGCGCCCGCCACCATCGCCGCGAGCGCGAGAAGCTGGAGCGCGAGACCGCTCAGATCCGCACGTTCGGTCCCGACGCCGGCAGCCCCGCCTATGGCGGCGGCCGTGCGGCCCTGCCGGCGCCGCGCTGATCGCGCCGGAGGTTCGAACCCGGCCGTTGCCCCCCATACAGGTCAAGATCTGCGGTCTCAGCACCGAGCCGACGCTCGATGCCGCCCTCGATGCGGGCGCCGACCTCGTCGGCTTCGTGCATTTTTCGAGGAGCCCGCGCCATGTCGCCCTCGACCATGGGGCAGTGCTGTCGCGACGCGCGAAGGGCAGGGCAGGGCGCGTCGTGTTGTTGGTCGATCCCGACGATACCCTCGTCGCCGCTGCGGTCGCGTCCCTGGATCCGGACCTGATCCAACTGCACGGGCACGAAAGCCCTGCGCGCGTCGCAGCGATCCGCGCGCGGACCGGGCTCCCGGTGATGAAGGCACTCGGCGTGGCCACACGCGCTGATCTCGCGACGATCGCCGAATATTCGCACGCCGCCGACCGCATCCTCTTAGACGCCAAACCGCCGAAAGACGCCGCACTGCCCGGCGGTAATGGTCTCGCGTTCGACTGGAGTCTTCTGTGCGGAGCGGACTTGCCGGCAGGCACCATGCTGTCGGGCGGCCTCACGCCGGAAACGGTGGCGGAAGCGCTGCGGCGCACGGGACTGACGGCGGTCGACGTGTCGTCCGGGGTTGAGACGGTCCCCGGAGTAAAGGACATCGACAGGATCGCGGCGTTCGTTGCGGCAGCCCGCCAAGTCTAACCTGAGCAATGGCGGGGTCGATACCGCCTCGTACGGCCGCATTGCAGGCCGCCGTCGACAGGTCTACGCAGGCGCAACATCCACGAAAATCCCTTCGCGAAGGACATCGTCCGTGACCATCGCTCCCGAGCCCAATTCCTTCCGCACCGGTCCGGACGAGCGCGGCCGCTTCGGCATTTTCGGCGGGCGCTTCGTCGCCGAGACGCTGATGCCGCTGATCCTGGAGTTGGAGAAGGCCTACGAGGCCGCCAAGGACGATCCGGGCTTCAAGGCGGACATGGAGTCCTTCGGTACCCACTATATCGGCCGGCCGAGCCCGCTCTATTACGCCGAGCGGCTGACCGAGCACCTGCGCGCGACGGCTCCGGCGGGCAACGGCGCGAAGGTCTACTTCAAGCGCGAGGAGCTGAACCACACCGGCTCGCACAAGGTGAACAACGTCCTCGGGCAGATCCTGCTCGCACGCCGCATGGGCAAGCCGCGGGTCATCGCCGAGACGGGCGCCGGCCAGCACGGCGTCGCCACCGCCACGCTCTGCGCCCGCTTCGGCCTGAAATGCGTCGTCTACATGGGCGCCGTCGATGTCGAGCGGCAGGCGCCGAACGTCTTCCGCATGAAGATGCTCGGCGCCGAGGTGATTCCGGTTCAATCCGGTACCCGGACGCTCAAGGACGCGATGAACGAGGCCCTGCGCGACTGGGTCACGAACGTCGCCGACACGTTCTACTGCATCGGCACGGTGGCGGGGCCGCATCCCTATCCGGCCATGGTGCGGGACTTCCAGTCGGTCATCGGCCGCGAGACGAGGGAACAGATGCTGGCCCTCGAAGGCCGGCTGCCGAACTCGCTGATCGCCTGCATCGGCGGCGGCTCGAACGCCATGGGCTTGTTCCATCCCTTCCTCGACGACCGCGACGTCGAGATCTTCGGGGTCGAAGCGGCCGGGCACGGCATTTCGAGCGGCCTGCACGCCGCCTCGCTCTCGGGCGGGAAGCCGGGCGTGCTGCACGGCAACCGCACCTACCTGCTGATGAACGAGGACGGCCAGATCGCCGACGCGCACTCGATCTCGGCAGGCCTCGACTATCCCGGCATCGGCCCGGAGCACGCCTTCCTGCACGAGGCCGGCCGCGTCACCTATCTCTCGGCGACGGACGGCGAGACGCTGGAGGCGTTCAAGCTGTGCTCCTCGCTGGAGGGCATCATCCCGGCACTGGAACCGGCGCACGCGCTCGCCCGGGTGGTCGATCTCGCCCCGCAGCGTCCGGCCGACCACCTCATGGTGCTCAACCTCTCCGGCCGCGGCGACAAAGACATCCCCCAGGTCTCCGAGATCTTTTCGAAGATGCAGTAGGTTGCCTCAGGAAGACGCGTTCCGCGCCATGAAGGTCGCGGGGCTCTCGTCCTCCGGGTTGGCGAAGACGATGTCGGCGGGATCGCGCCGCGGCGTGTCCACCGTCAGGAACACCAGCGGCTCGGCCAGAATCTGCGGGAGGGCGTGCACGGTGCCCTTCTCGAAGAACAGCAGTTCGCCCGGGCCGAACTCGGCTTCGGTGCCGGCATCCCCCATCCAGAACGTGCCGCGCCCGGCCACGACGTAGAGATACTTGTCGCAGGTCGTGCGGCGGCGTCGGCCTATAGACGCGAAAGACGCGCGCGCTCGCCGCCGCGCGGTCGGTCAGAGAGGTGTCGACGAGAAGCGTCGAAGCCGTTTCGGGCAGAGACGCCGCGATGGCCGCGACATCGAAGCGGCCGGTCGATCCGGTCGGCGCATTGTCGGTCATCTCGCCCCCTGCAGGAATGGACACGGCTGGCTCTTCGCTTCGGAGCGGAGGACGCGCAGGTCCAGCCCGTGTTCGCAGCCGGTGTCGCCCCCCTCCTCGTCAGGCGTCCGGCCCACACGGCAGCGAAGTATTTACCGTCGATGTTCAACGTTCGAGCGAGTTCCGACAGTTCAGGTTGATCGCATGTCCGGCGGTTTCGTCTCGTCCCTTCGCGGCCGCATCGTCGCCGTCGCGTTGATTCCCTGCCTGGCCTTCGCGGTCGTCGCGATGCTGGCGGTGTTCGACCGCATGGCCCAGGGCCGCGAGATGGCCCGCCTGGAAGGGCTCGTCGCCCTGTCCGGCAAGATCAGCCTCTTCGTGCACGAAGCGCAGAAGGAACGCGGCGCATCGAGCCTGTTCCTCGGCGCGAAGGGCGCGCAGTTCGGGAGCGAACTCACGGCGCAGCGCCAGTCCCTCGACGGTACGCGCGGGCCGCTCTTGAGCGGTCTCGACAGCATAGAGATCGACGGCCTCGGAGACGGCTTCGTCCGCAAGGTCGCGAACCTGCGCTCCAGCCTCGCCACGATCGACGCGCATCGCAGGGCGGTGGACACCGTCTCGCTGACGCCGCCGCAGGGGACGGCAGGCTACACGGGCATCATCGCCGAGGCCCTCGACGTCGTGCGGGACGTCTCGCGAGTCGCGTCCGATCCCGCGATCGGCGCGCGCATTTCGGCCTATTCCGCCTTCCTCTCGCTCAAGGAATTCGCCGGCCAGGAGCGGGCCGCGGCCTCCGGCATCTTCGCCTCGGGCAACCTCGATCTGGCCGGGCTCAAGCGCCTGAGCGGGCTCGCCTCCAGCCAGGCGACCTTCGAGGGCCTGTTCCGCGCCGGCAGCCCGGCCGAACACGGTGCGGCCCTCGACGCCGCCAACGCCTCGGAGCCGGCCCGCGAGGTCGCCCGCATCCGCGGCATCGCCCTCGACACGATCCCCGGCCAGCCGCTGCTCTTCACCGATGCCAAGGGCTGGTTCAAGCTCGCGACGCAGCGCATCGACAGCCTCAAGACGATCGAGGACCAGCTGACCGCCGACATCGCCACGGAGGCCGCGGCCGTGCGTGGCAAGGCCGAGGCCGCCATCCGGATGTGGGCCGGGGCGGGCTTTGCCACCTTCGCGCTCTCGGTGATGGTCGCCTTCGGCCTCGGTTCGGCCATCGCCGGACCGCTCACCCGACTGGCCGAGACGCTGACGGCCATCGGCCAGGGCCGGACCGACATGAAGATCGCCGCGAAGGGGCCGAGCGAGGTGCGCGCCATCGCCGCCGCTGCCGCCAACTTCCGCGACAGCGTGAGGGAACGCCGTCTGGCCGGCGAGGCGCAGGAGCGGATGAGCGACGAGCAGGCCGCCCGCCAGCGGGAGGCGATGATGGGCATCGCCGACGGATTCGAGGCCAGGGTCGGCGGAATCGTCGAGGCCGTTTCGGCGGCCTCTCATCAACTCGAAGCCGCGGCTCGCGCCATGAGCGCCACAGCCGGCGAAACCTCGAGCCGCAGCACGGCGGTGGCACAGGTTTCCGAACAGGCCGCCCGCTCTTCCGACACCGTCGCGGCGGCGACCGAAGAGCTGTCGGCTTCGATCCGCGAGATCGCCATGCAGGTGACCGCATCCGCGGACGCCGCCAGCACCGCCGAGCACGACGCCACCCGCATGACGGAAGAGGTCGAGCGCCTCGCCACTGCGGCCGGCAGCATCGGCAGCATCGTCGGGTTGATCTCGGAGATCGCCGGGCAGACGAACCTGCTCGCGCTCAACGCGACGATCGAGGCGGCGCGCGCGGGCGAGGCGGGACGCGGCTTCTCCGTGGTGGCGGCGGAGGTCAAGGACCTCGCCAGCCAGACGGCGAAGGCTACGAAGGAGATCGCGGCCCGCGTCGGCGAGATCACCACCTCGACCGAGGCCTCCGTCAGAGGAATCTCCGGCATCACGGCGACGATCCGCAACCTGTCGCGGATCTCCGCCGACATCGCCTCCGCCGTCGAGGAGCAGGGGGCGGCGACCACGGAGATCGCCCGCACGACGGCCGAAACGTCGCAGGGCAGCCGCCTCGTCTCCGAGAACATCGCCGGCGTGGCGCAGGCTGCGGATTCCGCAAGCGTCGGTTCGGCCCAGGTGCTCTCGGCGGCGAGCGATCTCGCCCTGCAGGCGCAGGCGCTGCGATCGGAGATCGGCGGGTTCCTGGCCACGGTACGGGCGGCCTGAGCTGTCCTTACCTTCGCGCCGCCGCGGCGGGGCGCGACCGGACGACGTGGATCATCGTCAATGCCGCGCTTCGCCCTGGGCCGGCTCGTCGGCGATGGCGCTTACCTCGCCGCCTGCGCGCGGGTTCACCTTCAGGTTCTGGCGCAGGCCCTGGAGGTGGTCGACAGCAACCTGAACGCCCGGCTTCAAGCCGCTGACGATGGCGGTGTTTTCGCCGTAGACGTCGCCCGTCTCGATCGGGATCATGTGCACGGTGCCGTCCTCGGCCACGGTCCAGACGACCTGCTGGTCGAGCTGTGAGGACAGGGCGATGGTCGGCACCAGCAGGCGCTCCTGCCGCCCGACCTCGACGCGGGCGCGCACGAACTGGCCGGGCAGGTAGCGCTCGTCCTTGTTCTCGACCTTGGCCTGCACGAGGCGCCGCGCCGTGCGCGGATCGAAGCGGTTGTCGAGCTTGTAGATCGTCGCCTCACGCACCGGCTTACGGCGCTCGTCGAGAAGTTGGACCTTCACCGCGCCGCTGTGCATCGCCTGCCGCACCGCCTCGACGTCTTCGGAGGAGAGCGCCAGCTGCACGTCGATCGGATCGACCTGGACCACCGAGACGAGGTTGGTCTGGTTCTCGATGACCATGTCGCCGGTGTTCACCAGGGACAGGCTGGAGCGGCCGTCGAACGGCGCGTTGACCTCCGCGTAGTTCAGGTTGAGCTCCTGCCGGGCGATGGCCGCCTCGGCTTCCTGCAGCTTGCCCAGGGCGCCTGCGAGGTTCGACTGGTTCTGCTGGTTGCGTTGCTCGGAGGCGTAGCCCTTCTCGACGAGTTGCTCGGTCCGGCTGAGTTCGGCCTGCGCGAATTCGAGGGCCGCCTTGGCTTGGCCCTGCTGCGCCTTGGCCGTCTGCAGCGCCACCTCGAACGGGCGCGGATCGATCTTGAAGAGCAACTGACCCTTCCTGACGTGCCCGCCGGGCTCGAAGGAGCGCTCCATCACCTTGCCGGAGACGCGCGCCTGCAGTTCGGCATCGGCCGGCGAAATGATCGTGCCGGTGTACTCGAAGGCGATCGGGACCGATTGCTGGGAGGCCTGGACGACGCGGACGTCGATGCGCGGATCGTCCCTCTCGGGCTTCTCGGCCCGCTTCGTCGTGTGGAAGTGTTCGGCCAAGAAATTCGGAATCGGATGGCCGGCGGCCCACCAGACACCGCCGCCGACCCCCGCCGTCGCGATCAGCGCGCCGGCGACAACGAAACCGAGACCTGACCGCACCAGACGCTCCCGCGGGACAAGACCGAATCCGCCCCACGACGCTCCAGCCGACAGAGGAACACGCCGAGAGCGAACACGTTGCAAGCTCGATTGCGGTTCCGGGAGTTCGACGAAGACGCATGTTCGCCAAGTTCGTCGACCGTCCGATCCTGGCGGCCATGATCTCGATCATCATCATCGCCGTCGGCATCGTCGCCGGGGTGACCTTGCCGATCGCGCAGTATCCCGAGATCGCGCCGCCGGTGATCAACATTCAGGCCAGCTATCCCGGCGCCAGCGCCCAGCAGGCCTACGAGTCGATCGCGATCCCGCTGGAGCAGGAGATCAACGGCGCGCAGAGCCTGCTCTACATCAACTCGACGTCGAGCACCGACGGCAGCGTCTCGATCGATGCGACCTTCGAGGTCGGCTACGACCTCAACGGCGCCGCCGCCGACGTGCTGACCCGCGCCAAACGCGCCGAGGACAAGCTGCCGGAGGCCGTGCAGCGCCAGGGCCTGGAAATCCAGAAGAGCTCGCGCCAGCAGCTCGGCAACATCGTGCTCTATGCCGACGAGGGCTCCGGCTACGACGAGCTCTTCCTCTCGAACTGGGCAGAGACGCAGGTGATCAAGCCGCTGCGGCGTGTCACCGGCATGGGGCGCATCCAGAATTTCTCGCAGATGCGCTACGCCATGCGGCTCTGGCTCGACCCCGCCAAGATGGAGGGGCTCGGCATCGGCGTCGACCGGGTCCGGGAGGCGGTCACCGCCCAGAACGCCCAGATCACCACCGGCTCGCTCGGCAAGCCGCCGCTCGACAACCCGACGCCGTTCCAGTTGCAGATCGTCACCAAGGGCCGCCTGACCAAGCCCGAGGAGTTCGGCAACATCGTCCTCAGGGCCAATCCCGACGGTTCGGTGGTCCGTGTGTCGGATGTGGCCCGGGTCGAACTCGGCTCCGAGCAGTACGGGGTTACGTCGAGCTTCGACGGCAAGCCCTCGGCGACGCTCGGCATCTACCAGAACCCCGACGCCAATGCCGTCGAGGTGATGGACGGCGCCCGCGAGACGATGAAGGATTTGGCGAAGAGCTTCCCCCCGGGCCTGCACTACAAGATCGCGCTCGACCGCACGGAGTTCGTGAAGGAGGCGATCTACGAGGTGGTGCACACCCTCGTCGAAGCGATCCTGATCGTCATCGTGGTCACCTACCTCTTCCTGCAGAACTGGCGTGCGACGCTGATCCCCTCGATCGCGGTGCCGGTGGCGCTGATCGGCACCTTCGGGCCGATGGCGGCGCTGGGCTTCTCGTTCAATACGCTGAGCCTGCTGGGTCTGGTGCTCGCGGTCGGACTCGTCGTCGACGACGCGATCATCGTGGTCGAGAACACCGAACGCCTGATGGGCGAAGGCATGGAACCGAAGGCGGCCTCGCGCGAGGCGGTGAACGAGGTGGCCGGCCCCGTCATCGCAACGACTCTGGTGCTCGCCGCCCTGTTCGTACCGGTGGCCTTCATTCCGGGCCTGACGGGCAAGCTCTACAACCAGTTCGCCCTGACCATCGCGATCTCGGTCGGCATCTCGGGACTGGTCTCGCTGACCCTGACCCCAGCCCTCTGCGGCCTGCTCCTGCGCGCGCATGAGGGCGAAAAGCGTTCGTGGTGGCGAGCGCCGCTGCGCTGGTTCGACACGGCGCTGGAGCGCAGCGCCAACGCAGTCGCAGCGACCGCCGGACCGCTCTCGCGCCACATCGTCCTGACGCTCGCCGTGTTCGCGATCTTCGCCGGGCTGACCTTCTGGCTGTTCACCCTGCGCCCCACCGGCTTCGTACCGGACGAGGACCAAGGCTATGCCTATATCGAGGTCGCCCTGCCGAAGGGAGCGTCCGTCGCGCGCAGCGAAGCGATGGTGCAGCGGGTCGGCGGCTACCTGCGCGAGCGGGCCGACGTCGACCACACGGTCGGCGTCGGCGGACGCAGCTTCCTCGCCGATACCGTGGCCCCGTTCTACGGGTTCAACATCCCGGTGATGAAGAACTGGGGCGAGCGCACGACGACGGTCAACGACATGATCGCGGACGCGGAGAAGCGCTTCAGGAACGATCCCGACGGCGAAGTCCGCGTCGCCAACCCGTCGCCGCTGCCGGGGCTCGGCACGCGCGGCGGCCTGACCCTGGAGATCCAGGACCGCAGCGGCAATGGCGGCCTCGGCCTCGCCAAGACCGCGGGCGAGTTCATCAAGAAGATCGAGGCGCTGCCCGGCATCGCGAGCGCCGCACCGACGACCGAGTTCGGCGTGCCGCAGATCCGGCTCGACATCGACCGCGCCAAGGCCGAGCAGCTCGGTGTGCCGCTCTCGCGGCTGTTCGATGCGCTCGGGGCCTATGTCGGCTCTTCCTACATCAACCTCTTCAACCGCTTCGGCTTCGTCTACCAAGTCTATCTGCAGGCGGAGGATTCCGGCAGGCGGACCCTCTCGGACATCGAAGCGCTAACGGTGCTGAACAGCCAGAACCAGCCGGTGCGGATCGGCTCTTTGGTGCAGCCGCATTTCGCCTCCGGGCCGACGGCCGTCCTGTCCTACAACACCTATCCGGCGATCGAGGTCTCCATCGCGCTGGAGGCCACGGCGAGTTCCGGCACAGCCATCGCCGACATCGAGGCGCTGGCGGACAAGGAGCTTCCGCGCACCTTCTCGGCCGAATGGACCGAGGTCGCCTTCCAGGAGAAGATCGCTGGCGGCTACGCGCCGATCATCTTCGGCTTCGGCGTGTTCATGATCTTCTGCGTGCTGGCCGGGCAGTACGAGTCCCTGCGCCTGCCGCTGGTGATCCTGCTCGCCACGCCGCTCGCGATCTTCGGCGCGATCGGCGCGCTGGCGCTGCGCGGCATGCCGCTCGACGTGTTCGGGCAGATCGGTTTGCTGCTGCTCGTGGGGCTGGCCGCCAAGAACTCCATCCTGCTCGTCTCCTTCGCGGAAGAGCTGCGCGAGAAGGGCGAGAGCGCGCTCGCGGCGGCCCAGCACGCCACGCGCCTGCGCATGCGCCCGATCCTGATGACCTCCTTCGCCTTCATCCTCGGCTCGGTGCCGCTGGCGATCGCGAGCGGAGCTGGCGCGAACGCCCGGCTCTCGATGGGGACGGTGGTGATCGGCGGCCTTCTGGTGGCGACGATCCTGACGCTGTTCGTCACGCCGGTCTTCTACGTCGCGGCCGACCGGCTGCGGAGGGAGATGCCGGAGGAGCGGAAGCAGGGCAGTGGCGCCGGGCCTGCGCCGAGCCCCGCGCAATAGCGGGTCGGCGGGTCGCGGCTCTCAAGAATCCGCGTCTTCCACGAACGGCACGACGCGGCCTTTGCGTCCCGGCCTCGGTGTCGGGGGTGGTTCGAAAGCGATGAAGCGCCCGGTCGGTCCGTAGACTGTGCCCAGGACGGCGTCGAAGTGGCGCCGGACGGAGCCGTGGCACTCGCACGCCGCCTTCTCGATCGCGGCGCGGGCGATGACTGTGATGCGACCGCGCCCGACCTCGATCAGGCCCTGGTCCTGGAGGGTCCGCAGGATGCGGGTGAGGTAGGTGCGCTGTACCCCGAGCATCGCGGCAAGCAGCTCCTGCGTCACCGGCAGAACGTCCGAGCCGAGCCTGTCCTGCAGCGTCATCAGCCAGCGCAGGCAGCGCGACTCGATCGGGTGAAGGGCATTGCACGCCACCGATTGCAGCACCTGCGCCAGAAGGCAGTCGGCGTAGCGGCTGAACAGGTTGCGCACGGGCTCGGAGAGCCGCTTGGCCTCCTGCAGGCGGCTCGAATCGATCCGAAGGACCTGACCGCCGAGCTGCACGACGGCCTGGGTCGAAGCCGGCAATCCACCATTGCTGACGATGCCGCCCACCGCGCCCTCTCGGCCGATGGTGGCGGTCTCTGCACTGCGGCCGTCCGCCATCGCGATCAGGAGGGTCACCACCGTCCGGTCGCAGGGAAAGGTGATGTACGAGATGTCGCCGCCGGCCGCGAAGACCGTGTCGCCGCGCCCGTACTCGACGAGCTCGAGATGCGGCTCGAGCAAGGAGCGATCCGCCCTCCGAAGCGCCTTGAGCAGAAGGTTGCTTTCCAGGAGCTCGCTCGGTGCCGGCATTCGCTGTGCTATGTTCACGGTTCGTCTGCCGGACTGCGTAACGCACCGTCCTCGTCGGCGTCTGTATGGAAATATACAGTTTCGCCGATTACTCCGGGTTGCTAGATCCTTGGCAAGGATACCACGACACTGAAGCAATGCCGTGGACCTCGCAAGGCTCGTCCAACGACTGGTTGTGTCGGGTTCCCGACTATCTGCCCGTGCACAATCCCTGGCCGGCCAGCCGCGGATGTTCGCGCGGATCGCAATCCGTCGAGAGGAACGAGGCCCACTCGGCGGGCGTGCCGTAGAAGGCGTTCCGGTCGACGTCGCCGCGCACGCCGGGGACGCGGCCGGTCGAGGTGAACTGCCACAGCATCCACTTGCGGTTGGCGAAGCGCTGCTCGGGCTCGGCGGCGGTCGAGCGCAGCCAGTGCGGGTAGTCGGGCAGCTCGTCCTCGAGCACGTCCTTGTGGAAGGTGATGTCGGTGTAGATGATCGGCCGCTTGCCCGTGTAGCGCTCCATCTCGACGAGCATGTACTTCGTCATGGCCAAAGCCTGGGCCTTGGGGAGCTTGCGCGGGCAGCTCTGCGAATGGCCATTCCATTCGACGTCGAGCACCGGGGGGAGGGCGCTCGGATCGTTCGGGACGTTGCGCTTGAACCAGGCCATCTGCTCCTCGGCGGAGCGGCACCAGAACACGAAATGGTAGGCGCCGCGGGGCACGCCGGCCTGGGCCGCCCCGTCCCAGTTCGCACGGAAGCGGTCGTCGACATGGTCGCCGCCCTCGGTCGCCTTGATGAAGGCGAACTGCGTCCCGGCCGCCCGGACCGAGGCCCAATCGATCGGGCCCTGCCACTTCGAGATGTCGATGCCCTGGATCGGATGCTGCTTGGCCTTGGCCACGCCCGGATGAGGCTTCGTATCGCCCTTGGTGGGGTAATAATTGAAGGTGTCGCCGGCGCAGGCGGCGAGGCCCGTCAGCAGGACGACGGCCGCGGCGCGCCCGATCCAGCGACGGATTCGAGACGCAGGCGCGAGACAAGACTCGTTCCCCAAAGACATCGTGCCCCCGCTCGACCTCGGCCGCGCCATCTGTATGGCTAATCGATGCCCTAGACGCGGTTAACGGAGGTTTGACGGCAACGGAACAGATTGCCGGCAAGCGTTGCCCAAACAGCACAAACGGCTCGCGCGGCGCTGTCGCTGTTCCGAGCAAACCATTGAACCGATGCGACAATCACGTGAGGCCGACGTGGCGAAAACCCTGTTTACCATTGGTTACGAAGGTCTCGATCCCGAGCGGCTGACGGCCGCACTGAAGGATGCGGGCGTGGCCCGGCTCACCGATGTCCGCGCCGTCGCCAACTCGCGAAAGCGCGGTTTCTCGAAGGGCGCGCTGAAGGCGGGCCTGGAGGAGGTGGGCCTCGGCTACGACCATTTCCGCTCCCTCGGCACGCCGAAGGCGGGCCGCCAGGCCGCCCGCGCCCACGATGCGGCGCTGATGCGCAAAATCTATTGCGAGGAGGTCCTCGACACCGCCGATGGCGGCCTCGCCCTCGATCAGCTGATCGAACTGGCAGAAGGCGCGCCGATCTGCCTGCTCTGCTTCGAGCGCGATCCCGCGGGCTGCCACCGCCGGGTACTGGCGGAGCGTCTGGAGGCGAAGGGCTTCGTGACGGTGGATCTGTTCGGCTGAGGGCTACCAGTAGCCGTCGCATTGCCGGTTGGCGTCGTGCATCGCCACGCCCTTGGCTCCGCCGGCCAGGACCAGACCCAGCGTCAGCAGGCAAGCGATGGCGACCAAAGCGACCATGACGCCAAGCTTGCCGATTCGTGGTGAACGAAGGGTTAAGCCCCGGAGCGTCCCCACGGGCCGCCTCGCCCATCGCGGAAACCGTTGCTGCGTTCGGGTGTTCTCCCGCCATCCGCCGCAGAGCCGTGTCGCGGCGGCGCAATCTCTGTCATTTCAGATCCGAGCCCTCATGCGAGCGATCCTGCCGGCCGTCCTCCTGTCCCTCACCCTGACTCAGCCGGGCCACGCGCAGGAGGATACGGCGAACGCCGCCGCCCAGCTGACGCCGGCGCTCCGCTCCGCCGACCTCATCTTCAACGGCGTGACCCGTTCGAAGGACGGCCGCATCTTCTCGCCGTTCCAGCGGCAGGAGAAATCGAAGGGCATCGAACTCGGCGAGTGGAAGAACGGCAAGCCCGTCGCCTATCCGAACGAGGCCTGGAACGCCTGGAAGCCGGGCGAGGACGCGGCCAAGGCCTTCGTCGGCGTCAACGCGATCCGGATCGGGCCGGACGGCGACCTCTGGGTGGTCGACAAGGGCGCTGCCGGCTTCGGCGAGGCGCCATTGCCGGGCGGGGCCAAGCTCGTGCAGATCGATCTCGCGACGAACACCGTCCGCAGGGTCTATCCGCTCGAAGCCGGAAGCCGTGAAAAGAGCTTCGTCGACGATTTCCGCTTCAACGGCCGCAAGGTCTACCTGACCGATGCTGGCCAGCCGGGGCTGATCGTGCTCGACCTCGACAGCGGCGAGACCCGCCGCGTCCTCGACGGACATGTCTCGACGATCGCGCAGCGGCCCCTGACGGGCGAGAACAAAGTGCTGCTCGATCCGAAGGGCAAGCCCATCGCCGTCCACGCCGATCAGATCGAAGTCTCGCCCGACGGCAAGACCTTCTACTACCAACCCTGCACCGGCCCCCTCTACCGCATCGAGACGCAATGGCTCGACGATGCCGCGGCGACCGACGCGGAGCGGGCAAAACACGTCGCCATCCATGCCGCCACCGTCGCGACGGGCGGCACCGCGATCGACGCGGCCGGCAACATCTACGCGAGCGATACGGACAATCTCCGCATCCTCAAGATCGCACCGGACGGCGAGACGACCACGCTGGTTCAGGACCCGCGCCTCGTCTGGGTCGACGCGATGTGGATCGACGACGACGGCGGTCTCTGGATCCCGGCCGCCCAGATGAACCGGACGAAAGGCTTCAACGGCGGCACGACGGCGGTGCGATTCCCGACGACGATCTTCCGGATGGAAATCGGTGCGAAGCCGCTGCGGAACTGAACCGCGCCGCTTTCGCCGCAAGGGGCTCGCGCCGAGGCGCACGGCTCTATTTCTCCCGACGCCGTATCCATCGACATATCCGTTTTAACGAACGGGCGCTTTGGAGATGGTTATGGCTGTTTTATGCGGCCACGGCAGAAGATCGATCTCTTCTGCCGTGGCTGCCTTGAGGCGAGGAGAATTCCGACCGACATCCGGGGCTGCCGCAGCGCACAAATAGCGGGGCGGACAGGCTTGACAGCGTTCGTTTTAAGGAACGACAACCTCATCTCGCGCGCCGATTGCCATTTCGGACGCGGTCGACCGGCTTCTTCAGGACTTCGCCATGCGTCTCTCGAATTCCCTCGGGCAAACCGTTCTCGCCGCGGCCTTCGGCGCGTCGATCGCGCTCGCCGGGAGCGCACCCGCCTGCGCGCAGTCCGAGTTGTTGAACGTCTCCTATGATCCGACGCGCGAGCTCTACAAGGACATCAACGCGGCCTTCGCCGAAGACTGGAAGGCCAAGACCGGCGAGACGATCACGGTGCGTGCGGCCCATGGCGGCTCGGGCGCTCAGGCGCGCACGGTGATCGACGGCATCCCGGCCGACGTGGTGACGCTCGGCATTCCCTCCGACATCGACGCCATCGCCCGGATCTCGAAGAAGATCTCGCCCGACTGGCGCACGAAGCTCCCCAACGAGGGGCTGCCCTACACCTCGACCGTGGTGTTCCTGGTGCGCAAGGGCAACCCGAAGGGCGTCAAGGACTGGGGCGACCTCGCCAAGCCCGACGTCAAGGTGATCACCCCGAACCCCAAGACCTCCGCCGGCGGCCGCTGGAACTTCCTGGCGGCCTGGGGCTACGCCTACGAGCAGAACGGCAAGGACGTCGAGAAGGCCAACGCCTTCGTCGGCCAGCTCTACAAGCAGGTCCCCGTCCTCGACACCGGCGCCCGCGGCTCCACCGTGACCTTCGCCCAGCGCGGCCTTGGCGACGTGCTGCCGACCTGGGAGAACGAGGCCTATCTCGTGTTCGACGAGTTCGGTCGCGACAAGTTCGACATCGTCGTGCCGCCGACCTCGATCTACGCCGAGCCGCCGGTCGCCCTCGTGGACGCGAACGTCGACAGACGAGGCACCCGTAAGCAGGCCGAGGCCTACCTGCAGTTCCTCTACACCGACGCGGCCCAGGCGATCTTCGCCAAGCACCACTATCGCCCGCTCAAGCGCGAGGCCGCGAAGAAGGAGGATCTCGCGCTGCTGCCCGAGATCAAGCTCTTCAAGATCGAGGATCTCCAGGGCAGCTGGGACGACATCCAGAAGAAGAACTTCGACAATGGCGGGCTGTTCGATCAGCTCGGCAAGGCCGGGCGCTAACCCGCGATGGCGAGTTCCTCTCCCCGACCCAGGCGGCGCTTTCGCCAACCCAGCGTGATCCCCGGCTTCGGGCTCACCCTCGGCTACACCCTGACCTGCCTATCGCTGATCGTCTTGCTCCCGCTCGCCGCCCTCGTGGTGCGGGCCTCGGGCCTCGGCTTCGCCGGCATCTGGGACGTCGCGACCGACCCGCGCGTGGCGAGTGCGCTGCGCGTCAGCTTCGGCGTCTCGCTGCTGGCGGCGCTCACCGCCTCGATCTTCGGTGGCATCGTGGCCTGGGTGCTGACCCGCTACGATTTCCCCGGCCGCCGGATCATCGACGCCGTCGTCGACCTGCCCTTCGCGCTGCCGACCGCCGTGGCGGGCATCGCGCTGGCCTCGCTCTACGCACCGAACGGCCTCGTCGGCGAGCAGCTGGCCAAGTTCGGCATCGAGGCGGCCTACACGCCGCTCGGCATCTACATCGCCATGGTCTTCATCGGCCTGCCGTTTGCCGTACGCACCGTGCAACCGCTGATCGCCGAGATCGACAGGGAGATCGAGGAGGCTTCGGCCATCCTCGGCTCCACCCGGCTCGGCACACTGACGAAGGTGGTGCTGCCGCCGCTGATCCCGGCCGTGCTGACCGGCTTCGCGCTCGCCTTCGCCCGCGGCGTCGGCGAATATGGCTCGATCATCTTCATCGCCGGCAATCTCCCCTACGTCTCCGAGATCGCGCCGCTGCTGATCGTGATCAAGCTGTCGGAGTTCGACTATGCCGGCGCCTGCGCCATCGCGACGATCATGCTCGCGATCTCGTTCACGGTGCTGCTCGCCATCAATCTGATCCAGGCCTGGAGCCGGCGGAGATTCGGCTATGTCTGAGGCGATCACCCCCGCCGACTTCCCGGTCGCCGAATCCGGCCTCCGGCCGCCCGCGAGCGTCGTCACCGAGACAGGCTGGGTGCGCTGGACCCTGATCGCGGTGGCCGTCACCTTCCTGGCCCTGTTCCTGGTGCTGCCGCTCGTCACGGTGTTCGTCCAGGCCTTCGCCAAGGGCGTCTCCGCCTATTTCACCGCCTTCACCGAGCCCGACGCCCATGCCGCGATCCGGCTGACCCTGATCACGGCCGCGATCGCCGTGCCGTTCAACGTCGTCTTCGGTGTGTCGGCGGCCTGGGCCATCGCCAAATTCAAGTTCTGGGGCCGAGACCTGCTCGTCACCTTGATCGACCTGCCATTCTCGGTCTCGCCGGTGGTCTCCGGTCTGATCTACGTGCTGGTCTTCGGGTCGCAGGGTCTGCTCGGCCCCTGGCTGATCGAGCACGACATCCAGGTGATCTTCGCGGTGCCGGGCATCGTGCTGGCCACGGTGTTCGTGACCTTCCCCTTCGTCGCCCGCCAGCTGATCCCGCTGATGCAGGAGCAGGGCACGGCGGAGGAGGAGGCGGCGATGACGCTCGGCGCCTCGGGCTGGCACGCCTTCCGGACCGTGACCCTGCCCAACATCCGCTGGGGCCTGCTCTACGCGGTCCTGCTCTGCAATGCCCGCGCGATGGGCGAGTTCGGTGCCGTCTCGGTCGTGTCCGGCCATATTCGCGGCCTGACCAACACGCTGCCGCTCCACGTGGAGATCCTCTACAATGAGTATAACTTCGTTGCCTCTTTCGCCGTCGCCTCCCTCCTTGCCGGCCTCGCTCTTGTCACCCTCGTCATCAAATCCGTCCTCGAGTGGCGCTACGCCGACGACATCGCGGCGGGCGCACGGCGTCACTAGCAACTCCACGGCGATCCGGGTCGAGAGCGTCTCGAAGACCTTCGACACGGCGGCCGTGCTCCACGGGCTGTCTCTGGACGTGCGCGCCGGCGAGCTGCTCGGCCTGCTCGGGCCCTCGGGCTCCGGCAAGACGACGCTGCTGCGCATCATCGCCGGGCTCGACCGCCCGGATTCCGGCCGCATCATCTTCGGCGGCGACGACGCCACGCGGCTGCCGGTGCAGGAGCGCGCGGTCGGCTTCGTGTTCCAGCACTACGCCCTGTTCAAGCACATGACGGTGGCCGACAACATCGCCTACGGCCTCAACGCCAGGAAGCGCGCCGAGCGCCCGGCCAAGGCCGACATCAAGAAGCGGGTCGGCGACCTGCTCGACCTGATCAAGCTGTCGAATTTCGGCGACCGCTACCCTTCGCAGCTCTCCGGCGGCCAGCGCCAGCGCATCGCGCTCGCGCGAGCACTGGCGGTGGAGCCGCGCGTGCTGCTGCTCGACGAGCCCTTCGGCGCCCTCGACGCCCAGGTCCGCAAGGACCTGCGCCGCTGGCTGCGCGAGATCCACGACCGCACCGGCCAGACCACGATCTTCGTGACCCACGACCAGGACGAGGCGCTCGAACTCTCCGACCGCGTCGCCGTGCTCGACAAGGGGCGCCTCGAGCAGGTCGGCACGCCGGACGAAGTGCAGGAGCACCCGGCCTCGCCGACGGTGCTGAAGTTCTTGGGCGACACGATCGAGGTCGAGGCGATCGCGCAGGGCGGCCGCGTCCTCGTCAACGGCCGCGATACGCCGGTCCCCGCCCCCGACGGGCTGGTCGGTCCGGTCAAGCTCTACGTGCGCCCCTGGCAACTCCAGTTCGCCGACGCCCACGAGGCCCATCTCGAAGGCTTCGTGCGCTCCTCCTACCGCGCCCAGGGCCGCCAGCGCATCGAGATCGACCGCCCCAACGGCAAGCTCCTCGTGGTCGAAGCCTCCGACAACGCCCGCCTTGCCGCCGGCCGCCCGGTCGGCCTGAAGATCAACAACGGCTACGTATTTTCGGAGTGAGAACGGCTCGGCCGGACGCACGAAGCGCATCGGCCGTTCCCTGCCCGGGAAAAACCGGGATGACGCGCGCGCAGCCAGCGGCTAGGACATGGTCCGTTGCCCTGCCGGGCCTGTAGCTCAATGGTTAGAGCCGACCGCTCATAACGGTCTGGTTGCAGGTTCGAGTCCTGCCGGGCCCACCACACGTTTTGCAACTCCTTGCAATATTTCATGAATTTCTGCCTCATCCCGCACCGGGGTTTGGGGTGCGGGAATTTTACGGGCCTGACGGGCTAGCTTCGCCCGGTTCGCGGTTCGCGTATAGACCGCGCTCTCGCGGCTACCGTCGGCCCATCCGAACAGGGCATTGAGCTGTGATTCCGTCGCTCCGTCCTCTGCTGCGCGGCGCGCGCCGGCTTTGCGGAGGCCATGTCCGGAGCCTGGTACGCCGGCCGTCGTGCACACCTTCCGGAACCAGTTTCCGAACGACTCCTTCGCGAACGGCGTGCCTCTCGCTGTCGCGAGGAAAGTCAGGTCCCCGGTCTCGGTCGCGGCGATCGACTTCGCGAGCACCGGTAGGATCGGCGCCGTGACCGTGATGCCGGTCTTCTCGGTGCGGATCGTGAACTCGCCATTGCGGACATGCGGCCGGCCCAGGCGGACCACGTCGCCGCGGCGAAGGCCGGTGTAGAGCATCAGATCGAGCGCCAAGCGCTCCCGCGTGCCGACCTTCCATCTCGCCTCGAAGCACGCGACCTCGTCCTCGGTCCACGCGTGGAAGCCGGCGTTCTCGCTGCCCAGGCTCAGCATCTTGATGCCGGCGGTCGGGTCGGCCGTCACGTACTCTGCGTGAAGCGCCCACTGAAACAGGCCGCGCATGGCCTTGATGAAATTGTTCGCGGAGAACGGCCGGTCGCGGCGGCGGTCCCGGCCAGCCAGCATGGACTTGCGGTTGATCTTCGCGAGGGGCTGTTCGCCGGATGTCTTCTCGGACATGCGGTAGAAGGACAGGCGCTGCTTGCGGGTCGCGGCGCTGATGTCCGACGACCACTCGGCGCTCGTCGTGTATTTCTGAACGAGCCAGGAGAGCGTGCCGGCGGCCGGCCCTTTCGCGGTCGCGACGGGCTTGCCCTCGACCGCGTTGCGATAATCGTCCCAGAAGGCCACGCTGTCGTACTTGTGGATGATCCGGATGCGCTTGCCTTGCCCAACGCGCACGTACCAGACGAACTTCCCGTGGCGGGTCTTCTCGCGGCACAGGTGCGGAGGGCGCTTCTTCGGCATGCCGGTCATAGGACCACCACCTCATCCTCGGCGGCAAGATCCTCGTACGTCCGACTGCGGTCCCGGACATCCTTCGACACCGGCTCGACGACGACTCCGCCATCGCGCAGAACGACGTGCACGACATCGAAGCCGGCCGCCTTCATGGCGCGGATGGCCCGCGCGATGTCGGCCTGCGTGACGTTGGCGGGGCGACGCGGCATCTACGGCGCCTCCCCTGAAACAATATCCAGACATTCCGTCAGCGCCTTCAGCCGAATGGCGCAGGCGGCAGCTTCGATGCCTCGGCCGGCCGTGCGGTGCTGGTCGCGCCACGTCTTCGTGCGCTCGATAAGCGCAGTGATCCGCGCCTTAGCCATGTCCATCGCGCCCCTCTTGCTCTGGGGTGAGGGCGGAACGGCGAGACTCGACCGCAGCGCGCATCGCAATCTCGCAGGGATCGCAGCGAGGCGTTCGCTTCTCCGCGGTCATGAACGCCTCGCAGGACCAACAGCGACCGGCGTAAAATCCCGGATAGATCTTGCTCACGCGAGGGTGGACGAAGGAACTCCCCGGCTCGCCTTCTGTCGGCGGCACGGGCGACCATTGGACGTCCTGCAGCCACAGGTGGTCCAAGCGCTTCTGCATGTCGAGAATGAACCGGGCGAGCGGCTCGTCTCCCATGGGATCGTCCGCACTCCCTGTCGACAGGCTGTCGCCGGCCCATCGGCTGGCGAGCCCTGCGATGAAGGATGCGTATCGAGCGAAATCGGCGTTCGTCAGCATCCTGCCTTCTCCTCGTGCGCGAGGGGGAGGGCGCGATAGCGGTCGGCTACCTCTCCAGTGAGAGGCCGGACGATGTTGGCGTGGGACAGCGCATCATATGCGCGCTGGGCTCGGGATCGCGCGGCAGCATCAAACCCGTCGTCGTAAAGTCCCATCAGTAGGCCGTCGATCCGAGATTTGGTAGCGGCCGACTCCGACGAGGGGCGCTCGGCAATCGCCAGCAAGCCCTTCGCTAAAATGTCGAACCCCATCCGCTCGCCATCCCGGTCCAGGCTCGGGGATCGGAGGGCGGCGAGAGCCACACCCCTCATGTAAATGGCGACCGCCTTCGCGGTGCGTCGCTCTTGGGCGGTCATCTCCCCGCACGCCAGCAGCAGGGCCGACATCGTGCTCGCTTTGAGCATTGCGGCCTCGACAGCCTCCGCCACGTCCCTCGGCTCAGCCATGGGTCGGGCCTCCTGCGAGGGCGGTCAGCAGGGCGGCGAGGATGGCCAGAGGCTCGGACCCGCCGTTGTGGTCCGACCTGACCTCGTTGTTCACCCTGGGCGACAGAGAGGGGTTCCAGGCGCGGCACCAGGCCGGATTGCCGAAGCCGGATTTTCCGTTTTCGCGAGACCACCCCGGCAGCATTCGCTCAAAGAGTACGATCGACGTCTCCAGAGGGTTGACCTTGAAGCCGGAGCGCCACGAAGGCCACGCGGCCCATTCGATGTCTGCGCCAGTGAAAGCACCTCGCCTCGTACAGACACGCACCGTTTCAGAGACCGGCGCGACGCTCACGAAGCTGCCGGCTGGAGCAATGGTCTCGGCGATCAAATGGGCGCATGTCAGAACGTCCGCCCCCTTTGCCGCCAGCACGCGTTCGCGCAGCGCCAGCAGCACGTCTCGGCTCGTGTTATTCGGCATGGGGAGGCTCCTCGGTGGGGTCTTGGACATCCGGGTGCGGCGTGAAGTGCGTGTGGTAGCCGGGCCAGTCGGAGTCGTTCGGGCTGCCGATCCACGCCGGCTCGCAGACCGGGAAAATCCACCAGGTCACGAAGCCGAAGTCCTCGTGGTATTCAGCGATCGGCCGCGGTGTTGTCCGCCGCACCTTCTCCGCCTCTGCCGCCGCAAGCTCGCCTGCGGTGCGATCGGCTTGGGCGGTGGCGGCGTCGCGTTCGGCCTTGGCTTCCTTCTTCTGCCGCCAGAGGCGCAGCAGCAGCGTGTCGCCGGGCCACTCTTCCAGCATGCGCATGGTCCAGAGATCGGCGTCGCCTTGGACTCGGGCCGCCTGCCGGCGCGCCTTGACCATCTCCGGGCGCATCCCGGCGACATCATCCAGGATGACCTTGCGTGTCAGAGCGCTGCGGAACGAGCCGGGCTTGAAACCGGCTGCGCCGAGAAGCGCGTCGCGCTCCTCCCGCGCCTCATCCCGTTCCGCCAGGGCGGCGTCGCGTTGAGCGCGAAGCACCTTGATCTGCGTCTCGGGCCAGCAGGCCGGCGCGAACTCGGCGCAGTCTGATGCGAGGCGCATCGTCGTGCTGCCCGGCTCGTGGCCGTGGCGCGCACGAGCCGCTTCTTCCGAGTAGCGGCCGGCCTCGGCCAGGACGCCGGTGTAGCCCTGGCCGTTCGGGCACCAGTACAGACCGCGCTTCATCAGGACGTATGGCGCCGCCTCGCGGATCTCAGCGGTTTCGGTTGGGCGGGCGGGGGCGACCGGCTCGTCGAGCAGATCAATGCGTTCATAGCCCCCGCATAGATCGCAGTGGCAGCCACGGTCATCGCACCTGATGATCGGATCTTCGCAGTGGCACTCAGGTCCGAGGAGGCTCATGCTGCGTCCTCTGTCTGATCAAAGGAGACCGTCGTGGCGTCTGCACCGAGATGCGTGTAGCTCTTGTGCTGGTCTACAGCGCGGTCTCGGAGTTGTTTTCTTGCAATTAAGGCTGAGTATCGAAGCGAAGCACGGCTGCGGTACATCCAGTACATTGCGTCGGAGACAATGACGTTCTGGCCGAGCCAATTTCTCATAATAATGGCCATCACTTCGCCCTCTCGCTCGCGGCGGTGGCCGGGGCGGCGGGCAGGGAAGCTCGGTCGAGCCGTTCGATTTCAGCGAGGATCAACGCGCCGGCTTTGACGAGCATCGGCCGAACTGGGCCGGGCTTCCACCACTGCCGAGACCACGGCCAGTCAAGCGTGGTCTGCAGGTGATAGTCCCAGCCGGCCGAGTAGCCGAGGCCACTAAGCGGCGGCCCAAAAGTCCTGTCGCAATCGTTCGCGCCGTTCGCCAGGATCATGCCGGACATGGCTGCGTAGTTGGCGGCAGCCCGAACCATCTCGCCCTTGCTGTGCGTATCGTCGTGCTCGGGCGTCCAGCCTTCCGCCTCGACCTGTCGCCGCCTCTCGGCCAGCACGTTACGCGCGGCGTCTGTCTGCCCCGCACCCGGCCCCTGCGCGATGGCTGCGAGGGCTGCGCGGGCGCCAGCATCAAGTTCGTTGCTTGACGGGTCCGCAGATGTATTCGCGTGCCAGTCTTTCAGCACCTGCGCCAGCGCCTCCACGGCATCCCCGGCCGGTGCCGGTGTCTGGCTCTCCCCGCCCGTGTCGGCCTGGGTGGATCGGAGCGAGGCGAGGGCTGCGTCCGCGATATCTAAGGCGTCGTCGAAGGGCTCGTTCGCATTCTCTGCAAAGCGAAGCTCGGCGATCTTGCGCAGAGCAGCCACCGCATCCTGTCCGGGCGTTTCGCCGGGGGTGGGGGCGAGGGCCTTGAGCGAGCGCCGAGCGATGGCCTCGGCGACATCTACGTGCTCTGGGTAATCCCTGCGGATGCTGGCCAAGAACTCAGCTTCGTCGTTGCCGCGCTCATCGGGGTCGCTGTCGAAATATTCCCCCAACAACGCTGCATCCGTGAGGCGGGTGAACGTATCGGCTGCCTCGCGATCCAGCCCCGCGACCCGTGTCGCAGGGACTGGTGGCGGGGTGGTCGGCTGCGAGGACTGACAGGCTGCCCCGTTCTCCAAATAGAGAACGATGCTCGCCACGGCCTCGTCTATTCCAGAGGTAAAGGCCCGGCTTTCGTTGTAAATGACGCTGACGTGTTTTTGGATCAACAATCCGATCTCAACCGCGTCGGCGCGTCGGGAGTCGGGGATCTGATTGAGAGCGCCCATATCAGCGGCCCTCCGAGGAGAGAGCTTTGGCGGCAATTTCCGCCATCTGACCAGCCAAGGTGAACTCGGTCGTCGCGGGATCGAGCTTTAGGATCGCCCGGAGCGCGGATCGCAGCCCCTCGCCGTCTGCCGCCGATGCTGGCGGGGCGAGGACGTGGGTGCGAAAGTACACCTGAGCAGCATCAGCAAATTCAAGGCTAGCCGAGTTGAAGCGCGCGTACCCGTTGCCGCTATCTTTCCAGTAGTTTTGCGCCACCAAAAGCCGATCGCTCAGCGCCCGCAGCCCCTCGGCCTCTCCTGCCGGCAACCCCAGCGCGGGGACTGGATCTTGTGCTGGGGGAAGGGCGAGAGCGGCACGCAAGTCCATGATGTGGCCCGGCAGAGTGCCGACCGATCCGTCCTTGTCGAACCAGTTTACGACCTCCAGCGCCGCCTCACGAAGGGTAAGTGGCCCCTCAAAACGATCGCCGGGAAAGTCCGCCCGCAAAGCGCCATCGGATGCGGTGGGGAGGGTCTGTGTCATCGGGTGCGCTCCGTCGAAATGAAAAGGCTGGCGCGAGGGGGAAGGGTCGTCGTGTCTGCGCCGCTCACCGGCGGGTGACGGTGCCGTCGAAGCCGCGCTTCAAGCCGGACGCTCGAGAGCCGGGCATGGGGCGGCCCTTGCGGGTCTTGAAGCCAAGGGCGGCCCGCTTCTGGGCCTTGGCGTCGGCAATGCGGGCGATGTCGCCCCGCGGGCCGTGGGTCTTGGCGTCCGCGCAGGCCTCGTGGACGATCGCCCGGTTCCCGAAGTCGTTCGTGCCGCCGAGGCCGAGCGGCCGAAGGTGCTCGTCGATCAGCTTCTTGCCGGCGACCATGAACAGGCCGCACAGGGGGCAGATGCCCTTCTGCTCATCGTAGAGGGCGAGCTTCTGCGAGGCCGTGAGGGGCTTACGCCGGGTCGTGCCGACGTTCTCGGAATTGTCTGAGCAGTACAGGCGCGTCACGGCCGCGCCCCAACAGCCGCCAGCGCTTGATCCAGCTTCTCGGCAGACGATCGCGCGATGAAGGTGTCGGTGTCTTGGTCCCGTACGTCGGCACGAGCGGTGGCGATCGCTTCGATCATGAGGGCGATGGCACCGACGGCCTGGGCGAAGCTCTGAGCCTCGCGCAGCGTGCCGGGCCAGATTGTCGAGCAATGCTGCCCGTCGGCGGTCTCGATATCGATGAAAACGAGTCCGTCTTGGCGACGACCGAACTGAACGGGCTTTGGAATGTACGGTTCAGCTTTAGCCATGACGGCCTCCACGGCTATCGATGTAGCGGCGCACGCGGCTGTGAAGCTCCACGACGATTATGGGCGTGAGCAGGATCGCGGTTACTGCGAGGCTCACGAGGACGAAGCCAGCAAGGGCCAGGGCGTGCGGATTCATGCGGCCTCGCAGGCTTGCGCGAGATCGATGATCGGCTCTCCAGCGCCCCAATAGGCGGCCTCGAGGGCAGCCAGGGCGCCGCGGGTGTCGGCCGACGACGCGAGGCTCGTCACGATCGACCACGCGACCGCAGAGTTGATGCGAAGCCGCACGACTCCGTCGTCGGGCCGGGCGGCGCGGCGAACCATGCCAACGGCGGCGCCGAGACTGCCGTTGTCGATCATCGCCGAAACCAGAGCCGCGTAGGCCGCCGCCGGCAGGAGGATGGTGAGTGTCGCAGCCGGAGACATCACGACCACCCGTTCGCGAGATCGGGTTCTATGAGATCTGCGACGACGTCGGAGCGCTCCTGCTCGCAGTCGCCTAGGCGATAGCGATGGATCTCAGTCGCGCCGCGCATCGCCGCGGTCTTGAGCCAGCCGGGGAGACCAAGGTCGCCGAATCGGACCGACCGGCGGAGCAGCAGGACGCCCTGCCCACGCTCGTCGCGGCACACGGCGAGGTATACGCCGGCCTCGGCCGACGCGATCTCATCTGGCCCGTAGACCCGCACGAGGTACGTCCGCCCGGAAACGCCGTGCCAGTAGCTCAGGTGGCGCCGATGGCGGTCGCGGCGGCCCGCGCAGCAGGGCAGGGGTTCTTCGCGGACAAGGCCGCGCGGCGAAGCGTGATCGACGCAGCGGCCGGCATCGGCGCGAGCGAGCGCAACGGCCATCACGAAGCCCTCCGGTCTGCGGCCGCGGCGATCGGCGCGAGCGCAGCCACGAGGCGGCCCGGGGCACCGACGGCCCGCAGGACATCGGCAAGCCACCCGGCGTCACTCGGAGCAACGTGAAGCCGGCACGTGGTGCTCGCGAGCATCGCGGTGCGGAGGATGGCGGCAGCACGCGCCTCACCGGCGGTATCCAGCGCCTCAAGCGCAGCGATCAGTTCAGGCGTCAGGCATTCGATGGCCGTGCCGTCGGGCGGGGCGCGCCCGGCGATCTCGTCGAGGCAGTCGAGGCCCAGCACGAACCCGTTGAGCCGCCGGAACACATTGCCCAGCAGAACCGCGTCTCCGGTGTTAATCCAGACGACGACGTGGCCGGGGCGCTTCCAGGATGTCTCGGCCTTGTCGAGAATGGCGAGGGCGCGGCCGACGTTGACGGTGACGACCGGATCGGCAGCCTCGCGCTCCATGAGAGCGCGGCCGCGGGCGACGAGGCCGGCATGCTCGTCGGCGGCGAAAAAGACGGCCTGAGCCCGGGCGTTCCGCTCGCGCTTGGCGGCCACGTTCTGGCGCGCGATGCGAGCCCGGCTGCTCTTGCGGCTCTGCCCGTAGGCAAAGCGCTCGGCAACTGCGGTGACGGTTAGGTTGCGATCGTGAAAAATCGATCAGCCCTCCCCGACGAGAGCGCTACCGATGACGAAGACCGCGCCGACGATGAGGACGGGAACGAAGGGCGCGAGGTTGGCGAGGAATGACACTGGGCGGCTCCATCGCGAGTGGCGATAACCAACCCCTATAACCGAGGTTGTTGGTTGTCAACTACCGTCGGGGTTTCGGTTGTTGTCCCGGTTGTCCACAGCCTACCTCTGGTTCCTCGTATTGACTCCAATGAGAACAGAAAGGGAACATGAGGAAGCAAAACGGAGGAGACCCTGATGGCAGAGAGCTCTCAGCGTAAGACGTATTTCGTGATCCAGAGCTTCTCGAGGGAGCGTGGCGGCCTGAGAATGGATTCTCCCGTGCAAGCGCAATCGGAGGCCTCGGCACTGAGACAGGCCGAGCGGCTGTCCGAACGGAAGCCGGGCGTGATTGCCTTTTCGAGGACTGGCAATCCCACAACCGGCGAGTTTGATGAGCCGGTCGTGATCGCAAGCTACGGTCGTGTCCCCGGCAACGAGGAAGGCTTACCGTTCTAGTGGTGGAATTTTGACGCTTAGTACCCTCTGGCCGCGTCCGAGTTCGACCCTTAGCAGGCCATGAAAAGGTCTACTTCCCGGCACCTTGGTGGACGAAGAGCTACGAACTTAATCATGGCGCCAACGCTATCATACTGAAGTCGAGACGGAGGAGTACGAGGCCGGCGTCATCGGTCACCTCCATGCGCCACTCCTCACCAAGCGCGATGCGCTTCGCGTCATCCATCAGTTCGTATCCTATTGAGCAAATGGCCCCCACACGAGCATCTTCCCAGGTATCGAAATCAGTACCGTCTGAGTCAATGTTGGCTTTGCCGTCGTAAACATTGAAATGGAAGCGGGGCACGTGGCTCTCCTCGCATCGAAGGCGGGAGCACACGGATCTCTCAAGCGCAGAAAGCCAGGAGCAGAGCTGCGCCGAGATCAATATAGACCAGAACTCACCCACAAAAAATAACTTAAGTGCCTAAATAAAAATAATTCAATATTCGGGTTTGTGCAGTGCATGCTGTATGTACGAACGATATAAATGCTAAGCTTGTAGGCAATAATCTGCTGATATCAACTTCCAAGCATGGCAGTGGCCAACCACTACAACGAGGTTAGGTTGGAGGCAAAGCGTCTGCTTGACGGCAAAAGGTCAGGGCCCGATTGCTACTCATTACGGACGGTTCGGGCGGGTACCATCCGTCAGATTTTCACCACTAGGGTCTAACGAAAGTTCTTCGACACGATCCGATGGCGCAGCGGCCATTGCTCTCGCGCCATCGTGAAGGTTTTATCGGGCGAAAACTGGCGGACCGTCCAATCTACTTCTGTATGGCTGAGATAGCGTTTTACGGAAGCTTTAGGCTCATCATCGTCAGCGCCATAAAAAACGCACGAAGCGTCGCGAAGCACTGGCAGGCGTGGATTTACGAACAGTGTATCGCCGGGCTCAAACTCCGGGCTCATTGATGTGCCAGTCAAATAGATCGCATATCCATTCTTGACGCCCTGAAGCAGAGGGGGGCGCTTCACGGCTCCGATTGGATCGCGTTCGATGATCAGCGAGCCTTCTCCCCCTTCGGCTGCGGCGTAAAGGGGCACATCGCCAACAAGTCCTGCTGCTGCGGCCCAGTATGCCGGATCGCGAGCAAACTCTGGGACGGGCTGAACGACCATCGGCCCGCCCTCTCGCTCCTGGCCGAAAGCTTCTGTCGGGAAGAGTGAGCGATCAAGCTCGAGCGCCTCAATCAGCGCGTCCAACACGACGGTGCTCTTTGGGTTGCTCTTCTCGATCTTTGCGATTGCGGCCTGCGAAACTCCGACGGCTTTTCCAAGCCTCGCCTGGCTCCAGCCTCTGCTGTTGCGCGCTTCGCGAATGAGATCGTGCCACGTCATCGAAGGCGAGATTACAACCTCGGTTGTTAGTAGGCTCGAACATTCTGGTTGTTGACAACCAACAACCGACGTGTTCATAACCAACGGCATGAGCGTCCGTCACCTCATTGAGGCAGCAATTCGAGACAAGGGCTCCGAGGCCAAGCTGGCGTCGGCCTGCTCGGTCTCTCAGGCGGCGATCTGGAAGGCCAAGAAGGCAGGCCGGTGTTCGCCCCGCCTCGCCATCAAGATCGAATGCGCCTGCGGCATCAGCCGGCGGCTTCTCTGCCCCGAAATCTTCGGCTCGTCCGCCCAACCCGAGACCACGGGAGCGGCGGCATGACTCTGCTTACACATGGCCGCCTAACTGATCCTGCCGGTCGGGCCGCTGTAAGTCTGTCCGATCACGATCTCAGCTTTGCAGGTGTCACACCGCAGGTAGTTCGTAAGCGTCCACTGATGGTCGCGGGCGAACGCCTGCAGGATGCTTTTGCGGCGGTTCTGGTAGCAGGTTGCGCAAATTGCGTGACCGGTCTCGCCCGCCTGCATATCGGGCTTAAGCACGTAGGCGAAGCTTCCGGTAGCAATCTCCATCAGTTCGTAGCGCTGTGCTTCGCGGTCCCAGTCTTCAAATTTCTTTATCTGCTGTTTCAGATCGGCAACTTCACTCAGCAGAGCCGCCTGCGCCGACTGGGCCGCAAGTGCGCCCTGATGGGCGGACATGATCTCAGCCGTCAGTTCGACGGCCTTCTCCCGCACAAGCTGGGCATCCCGGAGACCCAGCATCGCCTTCGTCAGATCCGTGCTCGCCTTCAACGAGGAGAGCAGGCCTGAAATGGCAGATATGTCGACCATTCTCAGCTCCATCAGCATCGGTTTCGCAGCCGCTGATGTAGCGCGTCCGGCCCCCTCCGCCCCCTCGGGTGAGTCGGACGTCGCAATTCTGCGGAGCGCCACATGATCGGCCGCTCGCACCCACTCTCGCCCGCCAAGGGCATCGCCATCGGCTTCGGCATCTCGATCGCCCTGTGGCTCGCCATCGTCGCGAGCGTGATCGGCATGGCCCACGACAAGGCAAGTCGCGGCGAGCTGCCGACCCTCGCTCGCGAGGTCACGCGATGACCATGTCGAGCCGGACCCGATCGCTGCTCGCGGGGGCGCTGGTCGCCTTCATCGCAGCTGCGCCAGTCGCCTTCCTGGCAATCGCTTGGTGCGCGCCATGAGCGCCGCCGCCATCCATTCGCGCCATCTCGGCGCGTCCGAGGCCCACCTGGGCACGCTCACCTCGAGCGTTTCCTCCCCTGACTGCCGGAGCCTCAGTGCTCCGGCCCTTTCGGGCTTCGCCGTACCAAACCACCCCTTCCCGGATCAGCGCCGCCAAGCGCCGTCGGGCTTCGTCTCGTGCCGTTTCTCGCGCGTCCGTCCCTGCCGCCAAGCCGGCGGTCGCGCTGCTGTTCGTCGTGCGTATCCCGTCAACAATTCCGGGCTCCGCTGAGATGTCCGCCGTGTCCTTCACCTCCAAAGGTCTCCTGGGCCGCACTTCTTCGATGCACACAGCATCGGAGAAGGTCATGCGAAAATCTGGGGTGTTCTTGCGAAACATTGGGGTAATCGAACCCCAAACTTTCGCAGTGCGGATTGCTGAGTTTCTACGTGGGATCCATGCCACGAAGACGGCGTCGTGTGTCGAGGCCGACACCGGTATCTCGCACAAGACGGTCAGCAAGTGGCTGGAGGGCGCGTCTTCGCCTTCGGGCAACGCCTACCACCGCCTGATCGAGGTCTACGGGCCGGAGCTGTTCTGCTTCATCTCGCCCGACGCTTCACCGGACTCGCTTCAGGAAGCCGCGCGCATCTGCCGGCAGTCGCGCCTCGAGCGCCACGCCGCATCGATCCGCCAGCAGCTCACCGATGTCCGGGAGGGCCGCGCGTGATTTCAGCCATCATCAATCGCCTCACGGCTTCGGCTCTTCGCGGCGCTGCCGTCGTCCTGCTCTGGATCGGCGACTTCGCGACGCCCGTGCTCGCCGCCTCTCGGTTCTGCGACGACCGCGCCCGGGAATGGGATCCGCGCCTCTGGGATCGCAACGAGGACGATCGCACCGACACACGGGAGCGACGCCCATGACCGATCGCGAGCGCCTTCCCGGTCGCCGGGACTCGACCATCGTCGAGTTCTTCCACGACAACATCCACTACACGGCCGGCTTCTCCCGCTTTGCCGACGGCCGCCTTGCTGAGGTGTTCCTCAATGGCGGCAAGCTCGACTCGCAGACGGACGTCTTCGCCCGCGACTGCGCCATCGCTGCATCGCTCGCGCTGCAGAGCGGATGCCCGGCGGACGACCTCCGCGCTGCCCTGACGCGCACCGGCGCCGGTGGTGCGGCCGGCGCGCTCTCCGTCGCCCTCGATTGCATCGCGGAGGTCGCGCCTTGACCCGCGAACCCGAACTCACGGGCTCCGGCCTACGCCTGCCCACGGCCGACGGCCGCTCCGTCACCATCGCGCTCGCGGCCGTGCCCGGCGGCATCGCGCTCGTCATCGCCGACCCCTGTGCCGTCAACGCGACCACGGGCGAGCTCGCGCCGATCGCCGTCGACTACCTGCTCTCGATCACGGCTTTCGAACACCTGCGCGAGCGCGGCGCCCTCGTCATCGACGACGCGAAGAAGCTCGCCGCCGAAGCAGAGCCGAACGAGCCGCGCGTCCCGCGCCGAGAGCCCGAGCTTCCCGCTGTCGTCAGCGCCCACGCCTGAATTTCCGCCGGCGGGCGGATCCCGCCTACAACAATCGGAGCATCGACCATGTCCGAGGTCCATCGCCTTCAGCCCCAGGCCCACCGGGACGACGGCACCAGCTTTAACCCCCTCGTCGCCCTGACGGTCGACATCGTCTCCGCCTACGTCTCGCACAATGCGGTGAGCCAGCGGGATCTGCCCGCCCTGATCCGCGACACGCACGCGGCGATCGTCGGCCTGGGCCGGCCGGTGGTCGAGGCCGACCAGGCGGCCGCGGAGATCGAGAAGCCGACCCCGGCCCAGATCCGCAAGTCGATCACGCCCGACGCGCTGATCAGCTTCGTCGACGGCAAGCCCTACAAGTCGATGAAGCGGCACCTGGGCACGCACGGGCTCGACCCGCACACCTACCGCCAGCGCTACGGCCTGCCGTCCGACTATCCGATGGTCGCGCCGAGCTACTCGGCTGCCCGCTCGGCGCTCGCGAAGGCGGCCGGCCTCGGTGTGCCCGGCGGCCGCGCCCCGGCGCCCGACACGGCCAGCAACTCCCTCGCCGCCTAACCCCCAAACGAAAACCGCCCAGGCCTCATCCGCAAAGCGAGGCACCGGGCGGCCACAGCAGAACACTCTGCCAGGAGCACCAGTACATGACCACGAACACCGCAAATCAGCAAGCCGACGTTTCCGCGACCGGCGTCGCCGCCGACGAGCTCCGCCAGTTCATCGAGCGCATCGAACGTCTCGAGGAGGAGAAGGCCGCCATCGCCGGCGACGTGAAGGAGGTCATGTCCGAATTGAAGGGCCGCGGCTTCGACACGACCGCTGTCCGCACGATCCTCCGCATGCGGAAGAAGGACCACGCCGAGCTGCAGGAAGAGGAGGCCATCCTCGAGCTCTACCTGCAGGCCCTCGGGATGGCGGCCTGAGCCATGCAGGCCCTCTCCCCCACAGCCCAAAAGCGCCAGAAGGCCACCGAGGCGCTCCACCGGCGCCCTGAGCAGCGGGCCGCCTACTTCCGGCGCGCCATCGTGCCGACGGTCGAGATCCGATTCCCGCTGCCGCCCAAGACCACGACCTCCTTCTTCCGCATCGGCGAAACGCGGGTCTGCACACCGCGCTATCGCGAGTGGATCGGGAAGGCCGTGCTCGCGATCAGCACCACCGTGCCGGTGCCGGGCCGCATCTCCGGCCTCTGCGACGTCGACATCTACATGCCGGCGTTCTCCGGGAAGCCCGAGAACCGCACGGCCCCCTGCCTCGATGCGGCAGCCCAGGCCGGCATCATCGCGGCAGCGTCCGACCAGTTCGTGCGCGAGGTCCGGCCGCACCCCGGGGCCGAGGCCAATTCCATCCGCATGGTCCTCACTTCCATCCCCGTGGATGAGCAGGACGCGGCCGACATCGAACTCCGACACCGGGCCGGTCATGCGCCGAAGCTCATCGCCGCGTCGCTCGGCATCAGCGTCGGACAGGTCGAGACCGTGATCGCGGGGATGCGTCGATGATGGCCGCCGCACACACCCACGCCGACACCGATCCCGCCCTTGAGCAGGAGATCGCCGATCTCTGGGCCGACGGCTTCGACTCCATCGACATCACCGTCGCCCTGGCCATGGGCGGCGAGATCCTGAGCGAGGCGGGCGTCTGCCGCGTCCTGGCGAGGCAGCGTGAAGAGCGCTGCGCGGCCGCCCGATCCTCATCCGCAACCGTGGAGGCCAGCGATGCACCCGGAGCCTGAAACCGACGCTACCCCCCCCTCGGAAAAGAAGCGCGGCCGCAAGTCGAAGCATGCGCAGCCGACCGTGCAGGAGATCCTGGACAAGGCGCGCCGCGAGGCCCGGCCGTCCACGCCAGCGGAGCGCAGGCGGATCGAGGCGGCAGGCCAGCAGCTTCTGCCGGGCCACGACGACCTGCCCAAGCACTTCAGCACACCGCAGCCAGCAGCCTGAAGGAGAGCGCCATGTCCACGAAGAAGAACGAGGCCGCCCCTTTCCGTGTCGAGGCGTCGCGCGCGGACCTCCTGCGCGCCGTCTCTCGCGCCGGCACGGCCGTCGAGCGCCGCAATACCATCCCGATCCTGTCCTTCGTCGAGCTCGCCATGGGCTTCGGCACGCTGGCGGTGACCGGCACCAATCTTGATGCCGAGATGCGGGTCGAGATCGAAGCGACAGGAGAGGGCGCGGCCTGCCTGCCAGCGCATCGGTTTCGCGACCTGCTGCGTGCGCTGCCCAGCGATCGGGTCGTGCTCACGGGTGACGCCGACGGCGTCGTGACCCTGGCGGCCGACGCCACCGAGGCGACGTATGGCTCGCTGCCATCGGCGGACTTTCCGCGGCTCGCTGCCGACAACAAGCTCTGGTCGATCACGTTTCCCGACGGCGTGTTCGCCTACCTGATCGGTGGCGCGTCCGACGCCATGTCGACGGAGGAGACCCGCTACTACCTTAACGGCGTCTGCCTCGAGGTGAAGGACGGCGTCGCCATTGCGACCGCCACCGACGGTCATCGCCTCGTCTCGCGCACCTCGAACCTTGCTGGCGCCATCGCGGACATCGCGCCGGTCATCATCCCGCGCGACTCCGTCCGCCTCGCCATGGCCCAAATCGGCCGCGGCGAGAGCGTCCTGACCGGATACGGGCTAACCGTTGGCCCTCTTAACATGGCCCTCATCGCTGCCGTACCGGCCTCTTCGGACGCCCTACGACATGCAGCAGCGCTATGCGCCGGCAATCGTCACCGAGCCCGAGGACGGCCCGGTCCGGCTACGGCGCACGTCGACAGCGACTTGGACGCAGCTCGCCTATCAGCTGCGGCTCTCGTTCGCGGAATGCGACATCGCCGACGCCTTCGTCGTGAATGACCTCGCGAAGGGGACGGCCCGCTTCGCGATGCCGGTCGGCCGACCCTACGCACCCGACCCGTGGCCAATGAAGACGGTCTATCTCGAGGGCGGGATCTGGAGGGTGAAACCCTACGGGATCACGCACATGGTCGCGACCTTCACCCTCAACGTCCTCGACTGGTGAGCGCGTGCCGACAGCCGCCGAACAAGCCCGCGACGAGGCCTATGCCTCCGCGCCGGTCGATCAGCCCGTGCACCACGTCATCACGCTGGACACCCCGGCCTTCGACAAGCCGCTGTTCTTCATGGCGGGGGTCGAGGAGGATCAGCCCATCACGCTGGAGACCGGAGCCGTCGTCCCCGCCATCGCCTGCGCGTTCGAAGCGACGCCGCCAGGATTTGAGGACAGCGGTCCGACGTCGGCCCGGCTCAAGATCGATGGCGTGTCCTACAAGCTGTTCCCGGTGCTGAAGCAGGCCGTCGGCTCGGGCGCGATCAAAGTGACGTACCGGGCCTATCTCGGGAGTGACTTTTCCGCGCCTGTCGACCGGATCGAGGGGCTGGAATTGAAGCGGGTCAGCCTGTCGGCGGCCTCGGCTGAAGGCGAGCTCACCTTCAAGGAGATCGCCACCCAGGCCTTCCCGCGGCGGACCTACGACATCGAGGCCTATCCGGGGCTGTGGAATTCGTGACAGCTGTCAAAAGCGATAGCCGACCGCTGTCAGAACCTCCGGCGTCAGTTGGGTTGACCGGAAGGAAAACGCCGTGCTGGGTATGTATGTTACTGCAATATTGCCTTCCGCTCTAACAAAGTACGCGCCAAAGCTATACTCAATCCCAGTGCCAATCGTGGCGTAAGGTGCAAGTTTGTTGATTGTTTTGGACGTGACTTGCCCGGCGGTTCGGGCGCCGCACCCAACGACAGAAGTTGCTTGATTCCCCGGCGATCCAAACGCAGCAGGGCCTGTTTCCAGGATTGGGTTCGAACACACAACGGTGCCGGTATTGTCTGTAATCCTCGTTGTTTGGATGGAATCGGCACCTACGCCAAAGCGGCCATACAACAACCAATTATCCCAAACAAAACCCGCACGAAAAGCTAGATCGCCGCCATACAATCGTGAGGTAATGCTGCGAGTTGATGTTACAGAACTAAGATTGAAATCTGGATATGACGCCGGCGGAACTCCGCCGCAGCAAGTAATGAGAAAAGGTAATGATACCGGAAAATTGTAAAATTGATTGGTCGCAGTCTGAGTTGTTTGCCCGAAGCTTCCTTTCATGCGGGCTTCGACGCCGATCAAAACGTTGTCAAATGTGCGATTATAACCGACAGCTCCGCCAACGTTGCTCGACGTCAGAAAAATTGGATCCGTTGTTGCCGCAAAGAACGGGTCATAATTGATGAATTTCGACTTGCTTTCGAGCGCGAACGATCGACTTCCAAACACTGCGGCGTATGGACCATCGAAGGGCGAGGCGGCGGACGAAGCATAAGATTGCGATGCGCTAGGCCGGATCGGTGCTTCTGCAATAAATTTTGCCTGTCTAGCGGGTCCTGCCACAGGCGAACGGGCGGGTCGAGCAGGCTTCGACTGACCTTCAAGTGCGGCCACCCTGGCTTGTAGCGCCTCAATCAGCGCTTCCATTTCGGCAGGTGACCTACTGGAGGCTTGAACAGATACGGGCGCCGAGACGCTCAATGCGATCCCTAGCCCAAACACCAAAGACTTATTGACCACGTCCGCCCCCTACTTGGTCAGGCCCATAAGCCGGCCAACTAACCAGGAGTCGAGTGCGCGCGTGCAACATATCGAATGTTTGCAACCTAAGGCGGTCTGCCCCGCCGCCTACGTTTCGGCGCTCCAGGGCCAGCCCAACACCGTCGAGAAGCATTGCTGGGAGTGGGTCCGTCTGTTCCAGCGCGACCTGCTCGACCGCAACCTCCCGCCCGTCCTGATCTCCGACCGCCTGAACGCCCGCGAACTCGTGAAGGCCTTCCACGCCCACCCCGAGCGCAAGCGCTGGCGACAGACGCCAGCTCCGGCCCATGGCGCGATTGTCCTGATGCACCGACCAGGCAGCCACGCCCGCGCGATCCATGCCGGGGTGTACCTCGATCTCGATGGCGGCGGCGTCCTGCATGCCGACGAGGATGCCGGGGTCACCTTCGACGATCCCGCGAGCCTGAACCTCCGCAACTGGCGGACAGAATTTTACGTCCCGGCCTGAACCTCAAAAGGAAAACGACATGAAACACGCGACTCTCGCGGCGCTGGCGCTCGCCTGCTCTGCCTCTCAGGTCTTCGCGGCCGCTTCAGTGCCGGCGTGCGACCACGCCAATTGCCCGCACGCGCACAACTTCGCTGCGGGTCTCTCCAGCGGCCTCGTCGGGTTGGCTTTCGTGGTGATCGTAATCGCGCTCGCGGGCATCGTGACCCGCCGCATCTGCGCGAGCCTGTAGGCGCGCGGCTTCGGCCATGCACCTTCTGACGCTCAACGCGGCGGGCAAATCGCTCGCCCCCCCGCGCACGCTCGATCCGAGCCGCCGTCGCCTGTCGCAGGTGATCGGTCGGCACGTCGATCGCTCGCGTCCGCACATGATCGCCGTCCAGCGGGCGCGTGACCCGTTGCAGCCGATCGACGAGGCGTGGGTCACGCGCGGCCGCGACAAGGCCGGCAAGGTGAAGCCGTGGCCTCGGCGCTACCTGCCGGCCGATGCCGTGGTGGTGGTGGTCTACCTGCCACGCGGCGGGCTCGGCGGATCCTCGGGCTCGCGCGGCGGCGGCGGCAAGTCGGCGCTGTCCATCGCGGCCGGAATCGCCGGGCTCGCACTCGTCGCCTTCGCCGGGCCGCTCGCGGCCGCGTTGCTGCCGTCGCTGATCTTCGGAAGCGTTGCGCCCTTCCTGCTGCAGGCCGGGCTCGTCATCGGCGGCACGGCGCTGCTCTCGCTGGCCTCAAAGTCCAAGGCGAACAAGCAGGCGACCGACACGACGCAGATCTACGGCGTGGCCGGCGGCGGCAACCTGCCGAAGCCCGGCGACCGGATTCCTCGAGGCTACGGCCGCACGTGGATGAAGCCGGACCTCTCGCAGCCGGATTTCAGCCAGTACGACGGCGACGACCAGATCCTGCTGAAGCGGCACACGCTGGGGGTCGGCAAGTACCACCCCTACAAGGTGCGCGCCGGGAAGCAGGTGATGTGGCAGGAGGGGTCGGGCTTCGTCGCGCCCTTCGACGACAGCCGGAACCGGATCGAGTTCATCTACGGCACCGCCTCGACGCTGGTGCCGAGCAACGTCGTCGCCGCCTCGGGTGTCGGAGGAACGCTGCCCCGGCCGGCCGACAATCCCGCCCTGGCTGGGCCGTTCCTGATCAACCAGCGCGGCGCGCTCATCACGCGCATCCAGATCGATTTCCAGTTCCCTGGCGGGATCTCGTCGTCGGCCACGAAGAAGTCCGGGGCCCAAATCTCTAACCTGCCGGGCTTCTGGTCGGTGCTGTTCGAGTATGCCCCGATCGACGAGAGTGGCGCGATCACGGGAGCCTGGGCGCCGGCCTACGATGCCTCGAACGACACCGAGGGCACCCGCTTCTCGACGCATCCGCTGCGCTACACCAAGTTCAAGGACGTGCCGCCCGGGCGCTACGCCGTGCGCGGCCGCAACCGCAGACCCGACACGACCGGCAACCAGGGCGTCGAGGGCACGGCGGTCAACATCGATGCCGTGCAGTGGGACGCGGCGTCGGGCTGGGTCGGCGACGTCGCGGTTCGGCCGGGCGTCACCGAGATGGCCCTGCGGATCTACGCGACCAAGGGCAATCAGGCTGCCGCCTTCGGCGAGATCGAGATCGATGCCGGCGCGATCATCCCGGTCTGGACCGGATCGGCCTGGGTCGAGCAGGAGACCTCGAAAGCGGTCTGGGCCTACCTCGACGTGATGCGCAACGCCGACTACGGCGGGGCGATCTCGGACGATCAGCTCGACCTCGGCACGGCGCTCTACTACGCGGGCGCGCTCAGTGAATTCGACACCTTCGATGCCTCGATCCGCGGACCGGTCTCGGTCTACGAGGCGGCGGCGACTGCGCTGCTGCCGATGCGGGCCGAGCCGGTCCATCTCGGCCGGTTCTGGTCGCTGGTGCGCGACGAGCCGAAATCCGTCCGCCGGCACATGATCACGCGCGGGCAGATGCTGAAGGGCTCCTCGCAGATCACCTTCGATCTCGACACAGAGTCCGGGGCCGGCCACGTCATCGGCGAGTTCGACCAGGACGGCGACTACCGCAATCCCAACCAGTCGACGGCGATCTACGGCGCGGCCTCGCTGACCCCGACACGCCAGCGCTGGACCGGCGTGAAGAGCTTCGCGCACGCGACGCACTTGACCCGCTGGCGGGCCGCCTCTGGCGCCTACCGTCGGCAGGCCACGCCCTTCGGCGTCGAGATGGAAGGCCGGATCTACAAGCGCGGCGATTCCATCTCGGTCGATCCGTGGTTCATCGACGTCCGCAAGAAGGCCAACGTCGTCGATAACCGCGGCGACACCCTGGTGCTCGATGCCGACGTGCCGGTGACTGGCACCGATGCGATCTCGCTGCGCGACCGGGACGGGAGGGAATGGGGACCGCTCGCCATTGCCGGCCAGGGTGCGAGCCCGCGCGAGATCACGCTCTCCACATCGTCCCGGCAGCAGGTCGAAAGCGCCACGGGGCGCGCGCTCTCCGCCGTCCTCTCCGACGGCCGGCGCGACATGACCACGGTGCTCGTCGGCGCGCTCGTCGACCTGAAAGAGAATTACCTGATCCAGTCCGTGAAGCCGGATGGGGTCAGCCGGGCGCAGGTCGAGGCGCTGATCGACGACCCCCGCGTTTGGGCGGCGATCGGCGCGGCGGTTGGCAATCCACCGTCTGGCTATGCCGGCGTCATCGAGCCGGAGAGCCCGGCCATCCTGTCGCTCACGGCCGTGGCCGTGCCGGTCGCCGCCGGATTCCGGCTCGACTACACGATCCGGCCGGGCCGCGGCGCTCGCTCGTTCGAGGTCGGGTTGTCCTACGACACGGGCAACCGCTTCGACACGCGCACCGACGCCGGCCTCACGGGCTCGATCGACTTGAACCCGGTCGACCCGATCACCCTGGTCCTGCGTGCCCGCGCCTTCGGGCCGTCAGGGCTTCCGGGCGTCTACGCCTACGCGTCGGTTGGGCTACCCGCCGCGACCGTGAACGCGATCCTGCAGCCGATCGCCTACGAAGATCTCGCCACGACGGTTCGCGACCGCTTCGAAGCCCTGCAGCAGCAGGCCGAGGCCGCAGAGCAGGAGGCGCAGAACGCCCTCGCCACGGCCACCGCCCGCTTGGACGACCTGCGCCGGGCTCTCGCGCTCGACCCCGCCATCCGGCAGGGCTACGTCGACACCATCATCGGGGACCTGCGCGGCGATCTCGGCCTGCTGCTCACCTCGGCGGATCGCAACGCCACCGCGCTCGCCGAGCTGCAAGGCGCTCTGACGACGGCAGGTCTCGAGATCATCCCCGGCGAAGGCCGTGCCCGGTTCTACGCGATCGAGGCGCTTCAGACCGAAGTCGGGACGCAGGTCACGAACCTGTCGGTCACGGTCGATGCGCTGTCGAAGCAGATCGAGCTGTACGGCTCGGTTCAGGCCGGCGATCTCCAGGGCCTCATCACGCAGATCTCGACCGTCACGGTGACGCTCAACGCGCTGCAGGGCACGATCGCGAGCCTCGCGACCTCGGCGCAGTTCGACGCCGCCTCTGCGCGGTTATCCTCCGCGGAACAGCGCCTCGATGCGCAGGCCGCCACGATCGTTACCAAGGCCGAGAGAGTCACCGTCGACGCGCAGGGCATCCAGCTTACACAAGTGCGCCAGTCGCTCGATGCCGCGCTCGGTGTCATCGCGCAGTCGGTTCAGGCGATCGGCTCCACGCAACTCGACCAGGCGCTGCTTCCGAAGACGCTCGACGGGCTGATGGGCCTGTTGGGCGAACAGATCGGCGGCCTGCAGCAGAACTTCGCCCGGGCCGAGAGCAGCATCTCGGCCAACATCGACGAGACCGGCCGCTCGGTCGCCGAAGTCTCGACCCGCCTGCTGGTGCTCAGGGGCGAGGCCTCGGCGCAGTTCGAGACGGTCACTCGCGCGGTGGCGGATACGAATTACGCCTTGGTCCAGGCGACCACCATCTACAATGCACAGTTCGCCGAGGTCACGGCCTCCCTGGTCCAGGAGATCCAGGTTCGCGCGGCGGCCGACAGCGCGACGACGTCAAACCTCAGCGGGGTCTTGTCGCGGATCGGAACCGCCGAGGCGGGCCTGACCTCGCTCGGGCAGACGGTTGCGACGAACCAATCCTCTGCCGCGAGTCAGTTTTCGGGCGTAACCGCGCGGTTCGGTACGCTGGAAGGCCGTACCAGCGCGGCCGAGGCCGCCGTCACGTCGCTGACGCAGTCGCAGGCGAGCGACCGCGCTGCCAATGCATCGACGTTCCAGGGCGTCTCGGCCAGCCTCACAGGCTTGGCAGATCGCGCCTTCTCGCTGGAAGGGCGCGCTTCGGTCTCCGAGGCAACCATCGCGCAGATCGCCTACGCCTACGTCACGGCGGACCAAGCGCTCGCGTCTCGTTCGGACCTGATCAGCGCCCGGGCCGAGAACGCCAATGCCGGCGTCTCGACCGTGTCGCAGGCCCTGGCATCGACGAACCAAACCCTCGCCAACGTCAACTTCGACCTCGTCTCACGCTCGAATGCCGGCACCGCCTTCGGTCGCTTCGGCATGAACACGGTCTCGGCTCCGTCCGGCGTCAGCGTCCGCATCGCCGCGGTCGCCTCGACGGAGAGTTTCGGCCAGCAACGCAACGCCGGCTGGTACCTCGACCTGATGCCGAACGGCACGTCGCGGTTCGTGATCGACGCGAACTTCTTCGCGCTCACCGCCAATGGCGGCATTACCTACCCGTTCCAGTTCGACGGCCAGACGCTGACGGTGCCGAGCCTACGGGTGACGCAGTCGGTCATCCTGCCAGGCGCAGTGTCCGATCGCTTCGCGCCCCTCGTGCAGAACATAGATGCCGGCGGATCCAGTGGCTCGTGGCGCGAGGTGCCCGGCACCGGAGTGTCCTTTACGGCAGATGATCTCTGGTCATCGATTTTCTCAGCCACAGTACAGGGCTTCGTTCAAGCTGTCGGAAGCAACAGCACAACGTTTTCGGCAACGATCTCGTTCGCCGTTGGTATTGATGGTGTTCCGCTTACGACATTCGCCACGGTTTCGGGGCAGGCCGGCGGCGGATTTGTTCCGAACGTTACAAACACGCAGGGACCGGTCGTAAGTAGCCCGGCCTACTTCGAGATGACGGCGGCCAACCAGAACCGCCGCATCGCAATTCTCTACAAATTCGAAGCTGGCCCCGGCAGTACCGGCAGAATCAATGTGGCGCAGATCAAGCTGCAGACCACGAAGCGCTGACCCGCCGCAGCCCGCGACCGCCGCCTCCCTACGAACCTCGCACCCGTCGCCCCCTCGCTCCTGAGGACGCCTCTCCATGTCCCTACTCTCCTCCCCGAACGCCACGGCGACGGTCGCGCAGAATACCTCTGCCGTCACGATCGCCGGCATGGATCTGGCCGGGGTCCAGCCGAGCATGCTGCTGCATCTCGGTGCGCGGGATCGCAAGAAGGGCGACGGGCTGATCATCGCCAGCGTCGCGCCGAACGTCGGCTCGACCGGCGGCACGCTGACTCTCGTCGGTCCCGTGGATGCCGCCTTCACGAATGCCGCCTTCCTGATCGACACCGGCAGCTACAACGGCGCTGGCGAAGTCTTGAAGGTCGATGCCGCCTACGAGGTGCTGAATGCGCTTCGCAGCCTCACGTCGCCGAACACGAACGTCTATGGCGGCGACCGAATCGTAGCCCTCGATAAGAAGCTCGCCACCAACGTCTCGTATCTCGCCCTATCGATCGGCGGTCGGTCCTGGGGGCGCCTCGAGCAGCGGACGCTGAGCTACACGCCGACCGGCGGTTCTCAGGTTTCGACAGAGGCCGCGAGCCTGCGCGCCTTGCCTGACGGCACCACGCCAATCGACGCCGTTCTGGTCGACCTGGCCACGGGCGGTGTCGATGTTCGCAAGGCTTCGATCCCGATGGTATCGGCGGCGCTCCTTGACCTGTCCTCTGCGCCGATGGCGAAAGTGGCCGTCACGGGCAGTGCCGCCATCACGTCGTTCGGGCCCGGCAAGCACCTCGAACGCCTGGTGCGGTTCGTCGACGGCGGAAACGTCCTCACCCACAACGCGACGTCGCTCATTCTGCCGGGCGGCGCCAACATCGTCACGCGGCCGGGCGACTGCCTGCACGCGACCTCGGACGTCGCCGGCAACTGGCGGGTCCACTCCTACGACCGGGCCGACGGCACGCCGTTGATCCTGCCGATATCGACCCAGCGCGCGGCCTTCCGCAATCGCATCCGAAACGGCGGCTTCACGATCAACGAGCGTGGCGTTTCCGGGACCGTGACGCTCGCGGCCGGCGTCTACGGCCATGACGGCTTCAAGGCCGGCGCAGGCGGCTGCACGTACGCGTTCTCGAAGAATAACGGAGTCACGACGTTCAACATCACCGCGGGCACGCTCCTGCAGGTGATTGAGGGTGCACTCTATGTCGTCGAGGGCGGCACCTATACGGCGTCTTGGATCGGAACGGCCCAGGCTCGCGTCTACCAGGGTGGAGCCACGGGCTCCTACGCGAGTGGACCGCTAACCGTTCTCGGGCTTGGTTCGGAGTCGAATACCACGGTCGAGTGGGGCATCGGCACACTTGCTCTGCCACAGTTTGAGCCGGGCGCCATCGCGACAACATTTGAGCGCCGCGACGACGAAGCATTTCGTAATCTTCGGTATCAGCAGCCCGTCCCACAGATGGATGGGATATTTATTAACTCCACCCTTTGGTACGGCATTGTCAAGACTTCGCCGACAATGGCCTTTACTCCTTCGCTTGTATTGAAGAACGGAGCTAACGCCTTAAACGAATACCAGAACGCTACCATACGCAATGCCACAAGCTTTGCTAACCCGCTCTATGTAAACACCGGTGGCGATCTTTTTCTAAATACAAGTACGGCGAACAGCGGTGCCAGGGCCTCGCTAAGTGGGTTAGCCGCCGTCATGCGCTCGGAGTATTGATTGTGAATAGCATCATCATCACTCGACAAACGGACGATGGCGCCCAGGGGACCATGACATGGGCCGGCGGTGCCATGGCAGGCCGTCTTCCGCCCGACGACGCCGAGATGCGCGCCGTCTACGATGGCCTGATCGCGGCTGGAGTGAAGCCCGAGCCGGCGCCGCCGCCGGCCCCCCTCGTCCCTGCCAGCATCTCCGATCGCCAATTCGCACAGGTGCTCGCCCTCGACGACGTCGTGACCAAGGCTGAAGCGCTGGCCTGGGCCGCTCGCGGCGAGCTTCCGCAGACACTGAAGGACGCCCTGACCGAGATCCCCGAAGCGGAGGGCCAGCGTTTCGGCGCGGAGATGATGCTGTCGGCCGCCACGCTCTATGAGCGGAGCCATCCCCTCGTCCCGATGTTGGGCGCGCTGCTCGGCTACGACGCCGCCGCCCTTGACGATCTCTGGACCCGCGGCGCGGCACTGTAGGAGGACCGTATGATCACGCTCACCGAGACCAAGACCACGGAACGCACCCTCGAAACCCGCGAGGCCATCGCCGAGCACGTCCATGCCGAGTTCGAGCGCCGGCAGGCCGCGGCCCCGTTCCAGACCGGCGACCGCGTCCGGATCACGAGCCGCGCCGGCATCCCGGCCGAGTTCATGGTCGGCGACGTCGGCACCGTGATGTTGTGCGATCCCGAGTTCTCGCCGCTCACCTATCTGCTGGGCGTGAACGCTCAGGGCATGACGATCCAGTTCCCGGTGCAGACGACGAGCCTGGAGCGCGTCGCGGACTGACGCCGGCCCGGCCGGCCTGAGGCTAGCGACCGACTTCCGACCCCCAACACATCGTTGAGACCACCACGGCCGTGCACCCGGCGAGCGCTCCCGCTCACGCCGGAAGTGCGGCGCTCTTTGACATCGCGAGGAGACGACCATGACCGTTGCGGAGATCCAGCGCGCTCTGATTGCGCGCGGCTACGACCTTGGCTCCTCGGGCGCTGATGGCGACGCCGGACCGAAGACCATCGCGGCGACGACCGCGTTCCAGAGGTCGGCCGGGCTCGTTGCCGACGGCATCGCCGGGCCGAAGACGCAGGCCGCGCTCGCCAAGGCGGACGTCGCCGAGCGTCGTGTTGAGGTCGAGAAGCCGGGCTGGCTGGTGCTGGCCGAGGGCGAACTCGGCGTGAAGGAAGGGCCCGGCGCCGCGAACAACCCGCGGGTCGTGAAGCTCTTCGCGGACGCCGGATTCCCCGGCATCAAAACCGATAGTACGGCGTGGTGCGCCGCAGCAGTGGGCGCCATGCTCGCCCGATCTGGACACAAGCCCTCCGGCAGCCTCGCGGCCCGCTCCTACGAGGCCTGGGGCGTCGGCCTGAAGGAGCCTGCGCTCGGGGCCATCGCGACCAAGCGTCGAGGCAACTCGTCCTGGCAGGGCCACGTCGGCTTGGTCGTCGGGGCGAACAAGGATCAGATCTTCCTGCTCGGCGGCAACCAGGGCGACGCCTGGTCGGTGGCCGGCTTCAAGCGGTCCGAGTTCACGTCGTTCCGCTGGCCGGCCGACGTGCCGCTGCCGACAGGGTCGAAGCTGCCGGCGACGATCGCCGGGGCGAAGTCCAACGTCTCGCAGGCCTAGCCCAGCGATGGGCGCTTTTCGCCACTGGGGCGCCGGCCGGCTGCGGCCCGCCGATCAGGACCCGCCCCGGCAGCTCGCGCCGCCTGCAATCCTCCAGCCGCCGAACCCGTCGCCTTGGGCGTGGGCCGCGCGCGTCATCCTGCGCCTGATCGTTCGGCGCTGATCCGATCCGAGCCCGGCGGAACCGCGGCACCCCTCCACCGAAAGGCACCACCATGATCCGCTCGCTTCTCGCGGCGCTGGCGCTCGCCTGCGCGCTCACCGTCTCGGCCTGCAACCCGTCCGACGTGTCGGCCCTTCAGGGCTTCGCCGCAACGACCCCGCCCACGCTGCCGCCGAGCGTGGTGTCGCCCCAGGCGCTCGCCGACGCCGGCCTCACGCCAGCGGCTCAGTCGAAGGTCACGAACGCCATCGCCGCCGTGCAGAAGCAGGCCAGCGCGCTGTGCGGGTTTCGCCCTCTAGCGTCCGGCATCCTGAACATCGGCATCGCCCTATCGCCGAAGCTCGCCAGCGCCGCCAACAGCGACATCGGCCAGAACGTTCGCGGTGTGGCGACGATCGCCTGCAACGCCCTGGCGACGGCGCCGGCCTACTCGGCACTCGGCAACCGCCGGGGCGAGTTCGTCACCGCCTACGTCGCCATCGGCTCGTACGACCGCGTGCCGGTCTACGGCATCCGTACCCGCTGAACCATGGAGAGCATCATGAACCCGCAGATCCTTCTCGTCGTTCGCGCCGTCGTGATCTTCGTCGCCGGCCTCCTGGCAAGCCGGGGGCTCATCAGCGCCGAGACGCAGAGCTACCTGGCCAGCCCGGAAGCGCTGGCTTTCCTCGGCATTCTCGGCGGCGCCGCTGCCGCCGCGTGGGGCTTCTGGCTGAACCGTCCCAAGGGCGTCATCGGCGCTGCCGGCAAGCTCCTCGAGGGCAAGGGCGCGATCATCGCTCCGTCCAGCATCGCCGACAGCAGCGCGACGCCTCCGAACGTCGTCACGACCGCTGCGGCGGCCGAGCGACTGCCCGGGGTCCACTAAACGCTCCGGCGATAGCCGCGGGGCCTGGACCGTGGACGCGATCCGTCACCCCAGCTTCGTCTGGGTTCTCACCTGGATCGGCACGGTTCTGATGGTCGTCGGCTTTGCAGCGACGGAGCCAGAGGACCGCGTGTCGTTCCGGGTTCTCGGGTCGATCACGCTCCTGACGGTGGCGGCTTTGGTTTTCCTCGCGAGGGGGCAATGACAGGTTGGACATGGCCCAAGAGCAGCGCCGGTACACGGCCGAGGAGTGGTTGCGGATCGAGGAGCAGTACCGGGAGCAGCCGAAGCGCGTCGTGCGGGCCATGTTCCCGGACCCTCAAGATGGCTGCAATCTAGGGCCCTTCGTGCCGGATACGCTCCACCAACCAAACCGCCCGGCGCCAGAAGCGCACTTTCGGCCCAAGACGCATCTCGCCGAATGGTTCGACTCGCTCAGCACGGCAGACGTCAAGAAGCTGGAGGTGCTGATCGCCCTGCGCCCCGAGACGGTCGAATGGATCGCAGAGAAGAACTCCCGTGAGCTGAAGAGCCTGGACGGTGCTGTGGAATTCATCACGTCGTCCCGCACGGCGGCGCGCGTCCTGATGTGGGTCGGCGGGGCTGCCGTGGCCTTCGTTGCCGGTGTCGTCGGGCTCACGAAAAACGGCATGGACCTGTTCGCGATCGTGCGGGGTGGCAAATGACCCTGCGCCTGTTCGGCTATGCCTGCCTGGCGGTAATCACCGGGGCGATCGTCACCACGGCCTTCGTGCTGGCGTTCTTCATCTCGGACCGGAAGCTGCCGGTCGAGGTGCAGACCGAGGTCCTGACGCCTGTGGTGCGCCCTGGCGGCCGGCTCATCCTGCGCCAGCGCATCAGCTATCTGCGGGACTGCGCCGCGCACGTCGATCGCGCCGTCTACGACGACCACACGCACCGGGCGATCCTGTCCGACATCGACTACGAGCGGCCCCTGCGGGGGCTCGGCACCTTCGTGGTGACGTTCGCCGTCGACATCCCCGCCGACTTCGATCCGGGCGAAGCGCAGTACCGGGCGAACCCGGTCTACTTCTGCAATTTCGTCCACCGGTACTACTGGCCGATCACACGGGACGACACGGTGGTGAAATTCCGGATCGAGGCGCCGACGAGATAATGCGAAAGCCCTGCGTTGTCGGGTAGAGCGGGGATTGAAACCAATACGCCCGATCTCGGTTCTCCGGGCTCGGGCACTGACGCCTCCCCAGGCTCGCCCGGCTTCAGAGCCCGCCCGGTGTCACTCCCGGCGCGGGCTTTGTTGTGCTAGGTCGGTCTCGCGGAATAAAGGGGTATCCAGTGAGGCGATCGGTTCGCCAGCGCCTAACCAAGGAAGCGGCGATTGAGATCGGTAAGGTCGTAGCCCGAGTATTGACGGTTACGGTCGGGCGCTGGCCTGGAGGCAGAAAGAGTGAGAATGCCCGAGTGGCGGGACCTTCTGACGCCCGAGAACCTGGCAGCCCTTGAGCGCTTCATAGCGGCGCAAGAGGAGCGGGAATCGGTGCCGGCGGCGGTGAACGGCATCCTGGCGGATTGGCTCTCGGGCCAAGGCTATCTGCCGGTTGAGGAGTTGCCGGAGGGCGAGGACTAGGTCACGTCGGCATATCGATCTGTGCGGGAGTTGCCAGTGGCCGGCAGGGTGAAGCTCATCAGTTTTGCCGAGGGCGTGTTCCGACCCAGAAAGGCGCAGTTCCAGGCCGAGGCCGAGGCGATCGACCTCTACGACGAAATCCAGGTGCATGAGACCGCGACCTTGCCGGCCGACTTCGTGTGCCGGCATGAAAACTTTATGGTCGACAACCCGCGCGGCTACGGCTTCTGGATCTGGAAGCCGCTGATCGTTTTGGAAGCCCTGCGGGCGTCGGGGCCGAACGACATCGTGGTCTACTCCGACGTCGGGTTCACCATCCAGACGGAGGGCCGGGCTCGGATGGCGGAGTACCTCGACATCACGCGGGCCTCGCCGTTCGGCATGCTCTCATTCGACAACACACATATCGAATACGTTTGGACCAAGCGCGACTTGGCGCTCCGCCTCAACGTCGACAGCAACCCGGTGGTGATGGCGACGTCGCAGATCGCAGCCGGGTTCTTCATCGTCCGCCCGACGGCCAGCAACATCGAGCTGATGCGCGAGTGGTGCGCGGTGGCAGTCGAGGACAACTATCGCTTCTCAGACGACTCCCCGTCGATCGCGCCGAATGACGATCGCTTCGTCGAACATCGCCACGACGCCAGCATCGGCAGCCTGCTTCGGAAGAAGCGTGGAACTACGCTCACTCACTACGACGTCCAGCCGTACGACCATGCGTTCGAATGGCGACGGCCGAGCCTTCCGATGTTGGCGACGCGGCTGCGGGAGTAGCGCGACGCGCGGGTGAGTTTGCTACCTAATTCCGCTTTTTCGTGCGCTCAGCCCCCGTGACCCGACGGCTACAGCCGAATCGACCGACCGCGTCGTAGTTCGACGCCATGCTCACCGATCTCCCGCCCGAGGTCGCCGGCTGGCGTGATGCCATCCAGCGGCTCAGCCCGTCCGTTCCGCCGTGCCGCTTCCTGTCTCCGGCGCGTTGGGGCGCCATGCGCGACAACGCCCTCGACTTCCTCGACCGGTTCGGGTCGGAGGCGCACCGCCTCGGCTGGACGGCGTCGGAGTTGTTCGGAGTGCATCTCGAGAACGGCACGTTGCGCGTCGATTGGTGCGGCGTCCTGATGGTCAGCGGGGACAAGGCGGCGTCGATTTCGGCCACCCGGATCGCCTTCACGCGTACCGCCGGCTACCGCGACACGCCGGGCATGCCGCGCGGGATGCCGATCTGGGAGTTCGCTGCCAAGCGCAAGGCTGCGGCCTGAGGGCGGCTCGCCTAGCCCCTGACCGGCATCTTCTGCAGGGCCACGCCGACGTCCCGCGCGAACACCATGGCGGCAGCCTTCGCCTTGCCCTCGCTCGGGAAGCCTTCGCCGTGCGCGAGCGTTTGATCGCGAAACACGAATGACCACCGCCACTCGCCCGGCGTCGTCTCTCTGAACTTGAACATCGCCGGCCTCCGCACGTCGAGGAACAGAACGGCTCCGGCGTGACGTTCGGGTTCACGAGAAAAGTCGCAATCCGGCGTTGTGCCCGCTATCCCCAAAGTTCACAGGGCGGTTCCCCACGCAGGCTCGCCAGCCTCAGGCCCCCGGCTCTCCCGTCCCGACCAGCCGCAACCGTTCTTTCCCTGCCGGCGTCAGGAACCAGCCCATCTGGCGCCGCTCGGCTGGATTGACCTTCGGACTCTGCTCGACGAGGCCGACAGCTATGAGGCCCGGCATGGTCTTCGGATAGGCGCTGATCCGAAGGCCGCCCGGATGCGCGCCACAGGCTCGGATGGCTGCGATCTGGCGGCTTGAGAGGTCCGGGGTCTGTTTCACTCTACGCCGGCGTCCTTCACTCGGATCTCCGCCAGCGCCGGCCCTTCGACCCCGTGCTCCCAGATGGCTATCAGCCCGACCGCAGCCAAATTCGGCATCGGCCTGGGCCGCTTGCTGCTCCCGGTCCGTCTCGTGTTTGATCCGCGCCAGTGCTTCCGGCGTGAGCCATGTCGCGCGGACCTCGAGGGGGACACGGCGAGGGCTGCGGACCCACAGCCGGTGCTCCCGCCGTCATAGGAAATCCGGTTTCGGCGGCCGCTTCGGTCTGCCGAGCCCGACCAACCGAAGAAGCCGCGTGAGCCGCCAGCTCGCCGATGCGGCCGTCGAATCGTGGAAAGCGACGCTCCAATGGAGGAGGGCATCGTATCGGCTCGCGACGAGCTGCCGCTCGCGTTCCACCTCCTCGTGCGCCGCGCGCGCCGCGTCCCGCTCGCCGGTCAGCCGATCGCGGAGTGCCGCCAGCGCGGCGAGATCCCGGCTCAGCCGGCGATGCTCATCCTCGCGCGCCGCGCGGTCCCGGATGGCCGCATCGCGCTCGCTTCGAAGCGCAGCGGCCTCGCGGCGGATGTCCTCGGCAGCGCGGAGGGCCTCGTCCTTGGTGCTCGCGAGCCGATCGCGCTCGGTCCGCAATGTCTCCGTTGCCCGATGCGCCTCTGCGACGGCCGAGTCCCTCTCGTGTGCGAAACGTTCGTGCTCGCCCTGAAGCTCGGCGATCTGCCGGCGGTCGTCCTCGGCGGCCGCGATGGCCGCGTCCCGCTCGCTTCCGCAGCGGTCGCGTTCGCGCTGCAGGTCTGCGGCCTGCCGTCGTAGGTCCTCGGCGGCGGCGACCGCCCCGTCCCTGTCGAGCCGGGTGGATATCAGAACCGAGCGCAGACGCCTGCTGTAGAATTCGTGGCGCTCGTGCTCGTCGATGAGTTCGGCAACGACTTTTGTCGCGAATGCCCGGCCATGCTCGGACGGCACCTTCCCGATGATGGCGTCGCCGATGATCTGGATTTGCTCGATCATGTCGCGTCGGCAGGGGAAGGTCACCAGCGAATAGGCCGTCGACGGACGGGCATCCGAGAAATCGACACGGATATCCTGCGCGCGGAATGTCGCCTCGATCTCCTCACGATACGACGAGTCGCCGGACAAGCGATCGACGTCGATCACGAGATCGGCCGCCGCGCTCGCATTCGCGTAGAGGTGGATGTGCAGAAAAACGAACAGATAGAAGGTGTTCACGTCGGTGGCCGATGAGCTTTCGACGGGAAACATCTTAAGCAGATCACTGATCACCGGATCGTGCCGACTGAGATCAGCGCTCATCGTCAGCGTGTTCAGAAAGAAGGGATTCCCGCAGGTCGCCTGCTCCGAATAGGAGCACCATTGCCGGAAGAGGTTGCGATAGAGCACCGCGTGAAGGCCCGGCGCGGCCGCCTTGAGACCGGCGACCCGGCCCAATGAGCGGGTTTCCGTCAGAACGGGGATTCGGCCACGCTGCTCGGCGTGGACGACGAGCGTCCGCACATACGTCGCTTCCACCTCCGAGACCGGTCCACTTGGACCGGAGGCCGGTACAAATCGCTCGTAGCTCAGCGACGCATCGAAGTCGGCGACGCCGCCCTGCTCCTGAATGAGCGGCAAGTACTCCAGAAAATAGGGCGCACCCGGCGGATGCTTGGAATCCCAGGTGCCCGGTCTTAACGAGCCGATATTTTGCTGAGAAATCGATGCGAGGATTTCATGAAAGATCTCGCAATAAGCAACGCAGTTCTGTGCTCTTCGAAATCGAGACCAGATATAAGTACTCGATGTTCTGAAACTTGAGTGTAGGAATATCATATTATTTTGCTCATAAGATCCGATGGCGGATTTTTATCGATCTCGATCGAGCTTGATACAGCCGAAAACTAAAACAAAGCGACGATTAATAACACGGATCATAATCGGCCGCTCCTGTGCGACATGCCCCAACGCTAATCGAACCGCGGAGCGCCGGTCGGGCGCATGCCCCGCGCCCAGCTTTCGGCCTGCTCCCGGCGTTCCTCCGGCGTCATGTCGTGCATCGGGACGAGTAGCATAAGCTCGTCGAGCGTCGGTCGGCGACCGAGAGCCTTGCGAAGGTTGGCGACGCGCTGCGCCCAGGTGATCGGCTCGCTCGTCTCAGCCTTCACGTCTCGCTCCCCGCTCTACAGCCGCGCGCAGCATCTTAGAATGGTCGATCATCGTCGTGATCCGGGTGTAGCGCTTCGTCCTCAAGCCGCATTCCGATGAGCCACAAGCGATTGCCGACGTGATACTTGAGCCAGCGCCACAGGCTTACGGGGCCGTCCTGCGTGGCAGGGTGATGAATCCAGGGCATGCTATCTATCCTCCGTCATCGCCGTGGCCGCGGCTTCGGGGTGAGGGGTCACAACAGCAGGGCTCCCGCGGCGCGCTGCGTCGGCTTCTGGTACAGATCGAGCCGGCCTGGCATGTCGGCCGCGGTGTAGCCGGGCAGAACGATCGGCGGATCGGACCGCCAGAACGCATCCCTGGCCCGAAGCTCACGGCAGACCTCGGCGACGATCTGGTCTCCGGTCAGGGCGCGCGCGATGGCGCCGATCAGCACCGGCCGAGCCGGTGTGCCCTTCGGCTTCCAGGCCCCGGCGCGCGCCGCGATGGCGTGAAGCTCGTTCCGCCAGAGCAGGTCGAGCATCGGCACGGTCAGCGCCCTGTTCAAGTCAGGCTTCCGCTCAAAGGCATAGTCGTGACCGGAGCCGGCCCTGAACCGGATGGTGTGATCGACCCGGCCGTCGGCCACGATCACGACGCCGGTGTGGTGTCCGGCTTCGTTAGACTCGCCCTGCCATTTCGGGGCGAGGGCGATCCACAGCTCGGGGATGCAGGCCGTGAACGCTTCTTCCTGCGCCTTCAGCCGATCCAGGGTGTCGCGGCTTGATTTGATCTCGACTCCGACGAGATGGTCCGGTGAGACGAAAGCCATGTCGATCCGGCACGCCCCGGTGACGAGTTCGTGGACCACGCGGGCATCAGGCCAGCGGGTCCGGCCCCAGGCGTCGATCGCATCGCGCATCGCCAATTCTTCGGATGAGCGGTTCGTCGTCATCGCCCCGCTCCTTCCGTATCCTCGACCCCGTCGCTGTTGGGTCGGGGAGGGGTGTCGCGCATCTCGGCAATCCTCGCCGACACGATCCGGCGCAGAGCAGCTTCAGCTTCGCGGAGGGCCGGGAAGAAGTCGCGTGTCTCGCCTTCGGCCAGGACCGCGCCCTGCTTGCCCTTGCGGATCAGCCAAAACGTGAAGTCGCCATCGCAATCACGAGCGTAGGCATGAAGGCCGCAGACCTCAAAGCGGGCTATCTCGCCATCGCGACGCTCTTCGTATCGCCACTTCAGCTTCGTCGCGTCCTCGGCAAAATCGAACGATACGCTCATCACGTCCGCCCCCCTTCGGTCTGCGTCTCTACGGATACGGGGGATGGGGCTTGGGGCGCTGACGCAGGCGGTGACGGTGAGGCCGCCAGAGCCCTTTCCCAGCAGTGGTCGCCGATATCCCACCCAAGCGTGCAAGCCCTAGCGAGCGCTGCCCGCATTGCGGTCGTCGGGACAATCGGAACGAGCTTCCATCCCGCGGGGATGCGCGAAAAATCGAAGCCCTTGTGGTCGAAACCCGAAGGGGTTTGATCCGAAGGACAAGAGCCTGGCCCGGCAGGGCGCGCCATGTGATCGGTGCTCATCGGTTCACCTCCCTCTGCTCTCGCTGCGCATCGCGGGTGTCGGTGGGGGAGGGGGAAGCCGGATCAGGGCCAACGAGGATCGACCGGCCCATGCGCCAGAGGTGCACGTCCTCGCCGAGCGAGCGACGAAACCGGCATTGAGCAAGCGCCAGGGCGTGCCCGCTTGCCGGCCCCAGGATGCGAGCGAGGCGCTCAGCCGCCTCGTCGGAGACAAACTCAAGAGTGGCAGAGCGTGGCATCACCGCGCCTCCTGCGAGGCTGCGGGGGCGTCGAGCCGGTGCGGGAGCCGCCGAAAATAGCCTTTACGGCTCAGAGGGTGCAGTTCTCCCGCACCTATGATGCAAGTGTCTGTTTCACTTGCGATATTACAGATCTGCCGGGCCCACCACCTACCCTTCGCGAACCGCCCAACCATGCTTTCCAAGGTGGCGCTTCAGCGTCTTGTGCGACTTACCATCAACAAAAGAGACCAGCGCATCCGGCGTGATCGATTTGCGCACCTGAGCGGGGGTTGGCTTATCGACCTCGGCCTCGGCCGGCAGTGCTGCTTCGCCTTTCGCCAGCCTGTCGACGGCAGCATGCACGTTGATGAGCAGCCCAGCCAGTTCCGACGCCGAGAGCGAATTTTCGAAACGAAAGCAGCACCGATGTCATTTGATAAATGGACCATTTCGAGTGTAGCAGTATAAGTGCCATCCACGTGCGCATTCTTAAACTCGAAGCGCACACACATAATTGATTTTTTCGAAGTGAAATTCTTTGAATCGCACAACAACGGTTAACTGGACTCATTGATCTGAGTGTCTGTCCGGCGTCATATTGAATGATGCGAGCGGTTTGTGATTGAAGGCAGCCGATATTGGGAGGCAGCCGATGTGGACGAACGAGAACCGGGCCCGGTACGATCGGAGCAACTTGCGCTATCCGAGCGATCTGACGGACGCGGAATGGGTGCTGATCGCCCCGCTGATCCCGCCGGCCAAGCGCGGTGGCGGCAAGCGCAGCGTCGATCTCCGCGCAGTCGTGAATGGCCTGATGTACGTGCTGAGCACAGGCTGCCAGTGGCGGGCGATCCCGAAGGACCTGCCGGCGCGCTCGACGGTGCACGATTATCTCGACCTGTGGGACTACGACGGGACGCTCGATCGGATCCACCACACACTCTACGTGGCCTGCCGGGAACAGGCCGGGCGGGACGCCAGCCCGACGGCGGGGGTCATCGATAGCCAGAGCGTCAAGGGCGCCGAAAAAAGGGGGCCTCGATCGACCCGCAGGGCTACGATGCGGGCAAGAAGATCAAGGGCAAGAAGCGGCACGTCCTCGTCGACACGCAGGGTCTCCTGATGCACGCCCTGGTACACCCGGCCGACATCCAGGACCGCGACCGCGATGGCGGTGTGCTGGTGATGGCCATGCTGTTCGGCCTCTACCCGTTCCTGCTCAAGCTCTACGCCGACGGCGGCTATCAGGGACCGGTCTTTCAAACCGGCCTGCGCCGAGTCTGCCGCCAGATCTCGGTCGAGATCGTCAAGCGTTCCGATCAGGCCAAGGGCTTTGCCGTGCTGCCCAAGCGCTGGATCGTGGAGCGCACCATCGGATGGCTCAACCGCTGCCGGCGACTGGCCAATGATTGGGAATGCAGAACCCGCAAGGCGCGCGCATTCCTCCTCTTGGCGTCAATCCGCCTCATGACGCGAAAGCTCTGCCAGAAAACGATATGATGTCGGACTGACTCGTACAGGTCGGGAGGGGTGGCGCGGGTCACAGAGTCTTGGCGGCTTCGCCCGGCGTCGGCTCGGCCGCTGCGGCACCGGGCTCCGGTCCCGGTTCCCGGGGGGCCGGCTGGGAATGCCCCGCCTCGACGAGCGTGCCGATCATCCGAAGGAGATCACGACGCTCGGGGGAGCCAAGATCGGTCGAGAGGAATTCCAAGATGCCGATCCGCGTCGGCGTACCGCCGGAGGGACCGTTCGGTTCGTGGAAGACGAAGACATCGGTCGGATCGTCGCCGTGGCAGAGGAACCAGCGGTCGCCGTTGGAACTGGCGTGGATCAGCGTCCTGACGGTCGTCATGAGTAGCTCCGCTGACGTATCGACAGGCCAGACACGGTCGACACCCGAGGCGCCGACCGTTCGTTTTTCGGTCAGGCCGGCTGGCGGCCGTCCTGGGCGTAACGTTCGATGGCCGACGGCAGGTCGCGCGAAAGACGCGAAAGGATGTCGGCGCGGCTCAGGCCGGTCTGCTTCTGGAGCCCGTCGAGGGTCTCCGAGCCGATGGCCTTCTCCAGGTCCGCCTCGGGGATGTCGCGGTTCGCACCCTGGTTGACCCAGGAGTTGGCGGTCTCGCCGTGGCCACCTTTGGTGAAGTGGTCGACGAGTTCCGTGAGACCGCTTGCGATGAGACCGCCGACGCCGGCGGTGCCGAGGCCGCCGAGAAGGCCACCGAGATTACCGAGGCCGCCCGTGGAGCCGGTGTTGGATGCGGTGTTCGAGATCGGAGGGACGGTGCCGTGGTTCGGGCTCAGGGAAGGGATCGACGGGGTGTCGTGGCCCTTCAGGAGCTCGGCGAGCTTGTCGCGGTTCTGGTAGCCGGCCACGGCCAGCAGCCCCAGCAGCGCGGTCATCGAGGGATAGCCCTTGCTCATCGTCGGTTCCTTTCCTGTGGTCGGGATCGTGGCGGGTGCCGGCCTACGGGCAAGCGTGGCGCGCGCCGTCGTTGCCGAGGTAGCTGCCGCTCGCCGCGTCGTAGGAGCGGAAGCGACGGGCGCAGTAGGCGACGGCATCCGCACCGGGGCCGGGGCCGGCATAGACGGGGGCGGCCTGCGCCTGGGAATTGGCGATGGCGCCACCGATGATCGCGCCGGCGGCGAGGCCCGCGATGCCGGCACCGACCGCAGCGCCTGCACCCGGACCGCGGCGATACCCGTAACCGCGGCCATAGCCCCGGCCGTAGCCACGACCGCCGCGGAATCCGTGCCGGTGCCCGAAACGACCGTACTGGGCGAACGTCGTCGGGAGTTCACCGGCGACGAGGGCCTGGATCGGGGCGATCGGGGCGGGGGATGCCGACACGGGCATGGCCACGACGAGGGCGGCCAGGGTGGCGGCGGTCAGGATCAGCTTCATGGGGATTCGAACTCTTTTACGCGGTGTGGGGGCGTCGATGGTCGTCAGGCGGGCGCGTCAGCGCCCGCGGCGCGGATTGGCTGCACGACCGCTGAAACGGCGGCTCACGTAGGCGATGACCTTCGGTAGCAGGAAGGCGGTGAGGAGCTTACGGAACATGGGAGGCTTTCGGTTCTGAGGGAGGATCAGCGCGAGCGGCGGACGAGCCAGCCGAGGGCGAGCGATATCGCTGCGACCGCTACCAGCGTGGTGCCGCGGTTGTCGTCGGCGTAACCGACTGCCTGGCGGCCATAGGCCTCGCCGCGGCTGCGGGCTTGCCGCGCGTAGCGCGAGCCGCCATCGACGAGACGTTCGCCGCGGCGGCGGGCCTCATGGGCAAGATGCTGACCGTCCTCGATCAGGTCCTCGGCACGATCGCGGGCGCGTCCGTAGGCATACTGGGCGCCGCCGGCGACCTGGTCGACCGCACCGCGGACCTGGCGGCGCGGATCGCCGGTCAGGCCGCCGATCGCGGTCTGGGCGCGACCCTTGAGGTGGCGCTTGGCGCCGCGGAATTCGTCGCGGTTCATGGTCCGCTCCAATCGAGAATGCAGAGAAGGGTTGAGGCGGGACGGCCGCGTGGCCGCCCCGATGTCGCGAAGGTCAGATCTTGCTCTTGACCTTGTCGGCGAGGTTGGACGCGCCGTCCTTGACGTCGCCGACGGTCTTCTGGGCTTCGCCCTTGAGTTCCTGGGCCTTGCCCTCGGCGACGAGCTTGTCGTTGCCGGTGACGTTGCCGACGCCCTGCTTGACGTTGCCGGCGGCCTCGTTGGCCAGGCCCTTGATCTTGTCGGTGGTGCTGCTCATCGAAAATGCTCCTGTCCGATAGTTCAGGGAAACCGGCCATGTCCGACCGGCGAAGATCGGCCCCGGCGAACCGGGGCCGAATGGCGATCAGGCGCGACGGGTGTCGTAGACGGTACCGGTGGTGCCCGTGGTGCCGAACGTTGCGAGCTTCGGAGCGCCGAGACGGCCACCGAGGAAGCCGGCGAGGGCGCCGAGGATCAGAGCAAGGGCACCGTAGAGAGCAGCCTGGGTGGCGGCGCTGCGGGTGGCTTCGGCAGCAGCGATGGCCTTCTTCTTGGCCTCGGTGACGGCGACCTCGTACTGCTTCTCGTAGTCCTGGATCTGGGCCTTGGCCTGATCGACCGGGATGCCCTGGGCCTTGGCGAGGGCGTCGGCGGCGCGGTTCTCGGCCTGGGCCTTCTGGGCCGGGTCACCCGAGAACACGGCGCGGATCGCGGCAACGGCTGCGTCCTTGGCGGCCTGCGGGTCCTGGCCGGCGGTCTGCTGGCGGACCGACTGCTCGATGCCGTCGAGCGGGTTCGAGATCTTGGACAGCGACGGGGCAGCGGCCTGGGCGGCGGTCTGCACGGTGCCGCCGATCAGGTTGCCGGCGCCGCCGAGCGTGCTGGTGACGCCGTTGAACGCGCCGCCGACGATGCCGCCGACCGCCGAGGTCAGCAGGTAGAGCACGACGAGCGTGGACACCGCCCACGACACGAGGCCGTGCGAGCCGGCGGTGTTGCCGGCGGCCTTGCCCGAGAGACGTCCGGCGAGGAAGCCGCCGGCCAGAGCCGCGACGATGCCGGAGATCACGAACCAGAGGCCGGCGCCGAGCGACAGGGTCGAGGCGGCGGGGTTGTCGGCAGCCGGACCGCCGACGGTCGACAGGCCGACGCCGACGCCGACCATGTTGAGGATGACCTGGGCTACCAGGGCGATCACGGCGCCGGCAAAAACGGCACCCCACGAGACCTGGTGAAGGTGGACGGTGGCGGCAGCGGAGGGTGCTGCGACGATGCTGGGAGAAGAAGACACGGTTGCACTCCGGGAAAACGCTTCGCGACGGCGAAGGGACTCAGTGAAGGGACTTAGCGACGGGAATTGATGAGGAGGCCGATGCCGAGGCCGACGGCGCCGGCGATCAGAAGGGAGGTCAGCGGGCTTTCCTCGACCTGCTGCGCGACGACGCGACGGCCCTGGCTCAGGTAGCGGCCGCTGTTGTCGTAGGCGTCCTCGGCATAGTGGTACGCCTCGTCGGCGGCGTTGCGGACGGACTCTTCGGCGCGGCCATAGTAGCTCTCGGCGCTGTCCCGAAGATCCTCGCCGACATCGGCGGCGCGGTTTGCCGTCTGGCGAACGGCATCCTTACCCTCGCCGTAGACCCGCTCAGCCGTGCCCTGCACCTGGCGCGCGCGACCCTCGACCGAGTCCCTGTCGGAGCCCACGAGGTCGCCCACCGCGCCCCGCGCCTTGCCTGCAAGCTCCTTGACGGCACCCGTCACCCTATCCGTATCGACCATGTCGTTCGTCCAATTCAATTCTGTTACGTGCGTGTGCGCCGTTCGACCCGAGCTACGACCGACGCGCGGTCCCGGGTTTCCCGTCGAACTTCGGTGATTGCTTCTGCGCCTTGCCCTCGGCCTGGACCCGGACGTCGCCGGTCAGCTTTCCGATGGCTTCCTTCACCGAGCCCCTCAGTTGCTCGGCAGACGTCTTGGCGGGGTGCTCGCTCATGGATGTCTCCGAGTTCCTGGGCGAAAAGTTCGCCGGCTCTCAGGTGGCATCCGCAACGCGTGCTTCAATGATGCAGTTTTACTGGTTTCCTAGTACAATCAACGAAACTTACTTGTAGGGAAGCCGTGCTCGCGCCCCCACACGATGGCGTCCGCCCGCTTGTGGACGTCGAGCTTGCGGTAGAGTGCGGCCGCATGATTGCGGACGGTGTTGCGACTGACACCGAGCCTCTTCGCGATGGCATCGTCGTCGAGGCCCGAACAAATCAGGTCGAGGATCTGACGTTCCCGAAGGGTAAGGCTCGGCTGAGCCGCGTCGTCGGCGTTGCCGGTGGGATGGCGCAGGTTCGCCAGCTTTTCGATCAGCCCGCGACTGAACCACGAGGTGTCGGCCATCACCGCCTCGATGGCGCCGAACAGATCCCGTTCCGACCGCTTCCGCTCGGTGATGTCCTGCAGGACCAGGAGCACGAACGTCTCCTCGCCGATCTCGACCCGCTCGGCCGAGACGAGGCAATCCAGCGCCGTTCCGTTCTCGTGCCGCAGGCAGGTCTCCAACCCGTGCACGAAGCCGATCCGGCTCACCGTTTCCTCGAATTTTTTCCGGGCCGCATCCTCGACCCAAAGGCCGAGTTCCGCGGGAGTTCGCCCTACGACCCGATCCTGGCCCCCTCCGAAAACGCGGGTGAACGCCTCGTTGATCCCGGTCACGACGAAGCCGTCGGCGCGGGCCAGGATCGTCGGCACTGGCGTGAGCCGGAACGCCGTGGCGAAGCGCTGCTCGCTCTGCCGAAGGGCCGTCTCCGCCTTCCGGCGCAGATCGAGGTCGGCGAAGGTGAACAGCATGCACGGCTCGTCACCGAGCTCCATCGGCTGGCCGGCCACGATGACGAAGCGGGTTCCGCCGTCCGGCAGGTCCAGGCACGCCTCCATCTGCGGGATGGTGCCCCCTTCGTTGAGGCGAGAGATCGCAAGCTCGCGGTTCTTGGCGCCGGCGAGGACGTCGACCTCGTAGACGCTGCGCCCGAGCACGGCGTCGCGGGTGTAGCCGGTCATCTCCAGAAAACCGATGTTCACCTTCACGTGCCGCAGGTCGGAAAGCCGGCAGATGACGGCCGGCGCCGGATTGGCATTGAAGGTTTTCTCGAAGCGCTCCTCGGCCTCGAACTGGTCGGAGACGTCCTTGAGGATCAGGGCGAGGCAACTCGGCTGACCGTCGCGGTCCGTGGCCACAAGGCTACGAAGGGAATGGACGAAGTCGACGTCCCCGCGATCCGGACGTTTCACCTCCACGATCACGTCATGAAACGTCTCGCCCGAGACGACACGCTCCATCGGATAGTGGTTGGGAGCATGGTTGTTGCGGTAGCGCAGGGCGAACCGCTCGCGGTAAGCGTCGACGGTCTCGCCGAGGTCGTCGAGCGAGGCGGCCCCGTGCATCGCGAGCGCGGCCCCGTTGGCGTAGGTGATCGACTGGTCGGGCTCGACCAGGATCACGCCCTCGCTGAGGCCGGCGATGATCTGCCGGAGTTCGTGCCTGTCGACGGTGGCCGTCACGGGTATTGCCGCTCCTCGTCCCCGATGTGGCGACGCACCATGAACGGATTGTGCGCAAACGAGTTCCGGCCAAGCTGAAAAGAATCTAGTGGCTACGTACTACGGCTGTGATCTCGATCCTTCGCCCCTTCCGCCCACAACGAGTGCGAATTGGAAGCCGACGCTGCATCGAGAGGCGCATGCCGCAGGGGGCTCAGCGTCTTCTTAGTCGGACGTTGGACGGGTCAGACGTTCGCTGACAGGTGAGCACAAACGATCACCGATTGAGGTGATCCCAGACCTTGGAGACCACGACCGATCCCTCGCCCACCGAGGATGCGACGCGCTTGACGGAATTGGCGCGCACATCGCCTACTGCGAAAATTCCGGGATGCGAAGCGGCGTAGGGCGATGTCTCTCCGATCGCGTCTCCGGTCAGTACGAATCCGTGGGCATCGAGTTTGGCGAGGCCGGAGAGCCAGCCGGTGTTGGGTGCGGCACCCACCATCACGAACAGGGCGCAAGTCGAGACCGTGCGCTGAGTGCCGTCGGCGACATTGCGGATCGTCACCGCTTCGAGATGATCCTCACCCTGTAGGGCGGTCACCTCGGCCCCGTATTCGATCGTGATCGCAGATTCCGCTGCGAGTCGGCTCGATAGGTAGCTGGACATCGAGGCGGCGAGGGATTGTCCGCGCACCAGGAGGCGCACATGGCCCGCCGAGCGGCTGAGGAACATTGCCGCCTGCCCGGCCGAGTTGCCGCCGCCGATGATGATCGTCTCGGTGTTCTTGCAGTAGCGCGCCTCGATTTCCGTCGCGGCGTAATAGACGCCCGCGCCCTCGAAGGCCTCTAGGCGATCGATCGGCAATCGTCGGTACTGCACGCCGGTCGCGGCGATGACCGCGCGTCCGCGAACACGTTGGTCGTTGTCGAATGTTGCACAGAAGGCGTCGTCTTCGAGCCGTTCCAGCTTCACCACCCGCCGCGGCATCGCGAACCGGGTCCCGAACTTCATCGCCTGAACCTCACCGCGCCAAACGAGGTCGGCGCCGGAGATGCCGGTCGGGAAACCCATGTAGTTCTCGATGCGGCTGGACGTGCCGGCCTGACCGCCGATCGCGAGATCCTCGATCACCAGGGCGCGGAGCCCCTCCGCCCCGGCATAGACGCCGGCTGCCACGCCGGCGGGGCCGCCGCCGACGATGAGCACGTCGAAAGCCTCGTCGTCGACGAGGTTGTAGTTCAGGCCGAGCAGCTGCGCGACCTTGTCGGGGGTCGGGTCCGTCACGACGATGTCCCGGCCGAAGATCACGGCCGGCCGACCGGAGGAAATCGCACAGCTTTCCGCGATGGCTCCCGCTTCCGGGGTGCCAAGCGCGTAGGATCGGTAAGGGAAGCGGTTGCGGCTCGCGAATTCCGCGATCCGCCGGACGGCCCGGTCGTCATCCTCGCCGATGAGCACCAGCGTGCCGTCGCGCGAATCGAGCTGCCGCCGCCGCCGCGCCGCCAGCACCGTGATGACGATGTCCGACATTTCGGGGATTTCGGACATCAGCCGCAGCATGTCGGCCCGCGGCACCTCGATGACGCGGGTCTCCGTGACCGCCCGCATGGGCATCGACCAGTTGCCACCGTTCAGGAACGCGATTTCACCCATGAACTGCGTCGGCCCAAGGGTCGAGGGAAGATGACGCTCGTCGGTGAAGGGGTTCACCACTTCGATCTCGCCCTCGATGACGTAGACGAAGCGGTCGGCCGGCTCGCCGGCGCGGGCAAGGAACGTCCCGGCTGGATAGAGCCGCTCGGCACCGAGGGCCCGGAGCGCGGCAACATGCGCGGCGGCCAGGGGTACGCGCTGCATCTCGCGAAGGTCGCGGCCGATGGTTTCCATGTCTTCCCCCATCGTCCGATTAGACACAGCATCGATCGCGCGTCTTCGTCCGGCAAGACGCGCGATCTTGCGACGGGTACCACACTGGTCCGCCTGCGCATCGGCCCTCGAATAGTCTCCTCCGCGTTCGCCGGCCGACGGAGTACGTGGATCAACCGGCGAGTTGACGAAGTTCGCCCCGGGCAATGCCGACGAGCGTGCGCATCGCGAGACCGACGACGATCACCGTGGCAAGGCCGAGCAACAGCAGCGCCAGCGCATCCGCAGCGATTGCCTGAGCATGCCCGGCATAACGCAACGCTGCTACCGCCATGGCGGCGATCGGGAAACTCACAGCCCACCACGAGATCCGGAACGGGCAGCACCGCGGCAGATCGCGCAGTCGGCCTACAAGCACGGCGAAGACGAACAGGGCGATGAAGAAAAGGGCCTCCGCGAAAGCGTCGACTCGGCCGAACGTCGCGACATAGCTGGAGAAACCGACCGCGAAGGGGGCCACGAGGATCATCAGAGTCGGCCGCTGGGCCGGGACCAGGGGCTCCTCGAATACGAGCCGGGCAAAAACCAGGGTGAAGAGGGGGACCGCAAAGAACAACCCGATGCTCAATGAGAACATAATCAGGGTCTGGGTGTGCGGCAGTCCGAGCGCCGGCCCCGCCAGTGGCACGTCGAGAAGGCCGACCACCGGCACGATCCAGGCCGGCGTCGCGTGGGCGAGCTGGTGCCGGCTGCCCATCCAGCGGCTGACGATCAGGAAGGCGAACAGGATCATCCCGCCGGCGCCGAGCAACCAGGCCGCCACCGCCAGCAACGGGCTGAGTGGCTGGAGCACGAAGGGTAGCAGGAGCAGGCTGATGAGCACCGTCCCGAAGAGGTTCCCCGCGATCGGGTGCCGGAACTCGCTCTGGACGCTCGTCCACGCGGTCACCGCCTTGGCGCCGTAAGCCACTGCCAGGAGGCCGAATACGGCGAGCGCGCTCCAGCCGATCCCATAGCCGATGACCCCGGGCAGACCATACCGGGCGCTTGCCAGCCGCCATCCGATGCCGAGCCCCGTCAGTCCCATCACGGAGCCGAACAAGCTCACCGGTAGGTAATCGAACAGGGGTTTGCGCGCCGCGGAGGCGAGCCGCAGGTCGTCTCCGGCAACAGGCATCGTCATCGCCGCGCTTTCACCATGGGGGCACCCGGGGGGGACATCCGAGGCGAGGCGATCGGGATCAGGCACCGGACAGCCGGGTCTTCGCGAGTGGCAGGCTGCGGATGCGCTGCCCCGTCAGCGTGGCGACGGCGTTGACCACGGCCGGGGGTACGCCCGGCAGCCCCGGTTCACCGATCCCCCCCATCGGCGCCCCGCTCTCGACGATGGCGACGTGGACGCGCGGCATGCGCTCGCGGTCGAGAATGGGATAGGCATCGAAGTTGCGCGCCTGACGCTGCCCGTCCTCGTAGACGACCTGCTCCAGGAGCGTCGAGGAGAGTCCAAGGGCGGCCGCGCCCTCCACCTGCCGCTTGACGATGGCGGGGTTGACCACGCTGCCCGGATCGATGGCGATCCAGAGGTCATGCACTCGCGCCTCGCCGTCCTTCAGCGAGACTTCGGCAATGGTTGCCGTCTCTGAACCGAAGGGCGAGGCCATGGAGACGCCGCGCGCCCGACGCGTGCCGTCCGCCGCCTGGAACGTCCCGCCTTTCCAACCACCGGCCAGATCGGCGACGGCCCGGAGCAGGGTCCGGTGGCGCGGACTGTCCTTCAGAAGCGCCATGCGGAGCGCGAACGGGTCCTTGGCTCCGGCGGCCGCGATCTCGTCGAGGAAGCTCTCGTAGAAGAAGTCGTTCATCGAATGCCCGACAGAGCGCCAGAAGGCGATCGTGACCGGGTGCGGCACCTTCACATAATCGAGGCGCCGGTTTGGGATAGCGTAGGGTTTCTTGTCGAGACCTTCAACGACAGACGAATCCACCGGCGACTTGAACAGGGCACCGAACCAGCGTCCGATAGGCCCTTCGCCCACCGCCGTCGTTTGCAGAGCGACCGGCATCCCGTCGCTCCCGAGAGCGGCGCGGAATCGGGCGAAGCTCAGGGGACGCACCGCATCCATGCCGAACTCCTCCTCGCGCGACCACAGCACCCGGACCGGGCGTCCGGTCGCCTTTGCGAGCAGGATCGCCTGTGGAAACGGATTGGCGGGTCCGTAGTAGAAGTGGCGCCCGAAGAAGCCGCCGAGCATCGGCGAGTGGATGCGCACCTGCGCCGGCTGAACTCCAGCCGTGCCGGCCGCGACCTGTTGGAACAGTTCCGGCATCTGGTTGGGCACCCAGAGATCGAGGCTGCCGTCTGCCTCGAACCGGGCGATGGCCGAGGGGGGCTCGAGCTGGGCATGCGCGAGGTAGGGCGCATCGTATTCCGCCTCGATGACTTTCGCCGCCGCGGCGAAGGCGCCCGCGACGTCGCCCTCCTGCTCGGCGGCGACGCCCGGTTCCGTCGTGGATTTCAGGGCTGCGAGCATCGCGGCCGACGAGAAGGATTTGGAAACCGTGGCGACCCCGTCCTCAGCGGGGCTCGTCCAAGTCACCTGCAGCGCCTCCGCGCCCTTGCGCGCCCGCCACCAAGAATCCGCCACGACCGCCACCGCGCCAGGCAGGCGATGCACCGAGTCGATCCCGGCCATCGCACGAATGTCCTTCTCGTTGGCGATGGTCTCGGGCTCCGTGCCGAGATGCGGAGCGTGCCGGATCGCCGCGTGGAGCATTCCGTCGAGGCGGATGTCGATCGCGTAGACCGCGCGGCCCGTGGACTTGTCCCGCATGTCGAGCCGCGCGACCGGCTTTCCGATCCACCGAAAGCTCTCGGGGTCCTTCAGCGGCACGTCGTCCCTTGGCTGGAGGGCGAGCGCAGCGGAGGCGAGTTCGCCGTAGCCGAGCGACCGGCCGGAAGCGGCGTGGATCACCCGGCCGTCATCGGTGCTGAGCTGACCCTGCGGGACGCCGAGCTTGGCCGCCGCTGAGCGCAGCATCATCTCGCGGGCCGTGGCGCCCAGGCGCCGCATGGCCGCGTAGCTGGAACGGGTGGAGAAGCTTCCCCCCGTCATGCGCAGGCCGTTGACGACGGCGTAATCGGGGCCGGGCGGCGCGCATTCGACGGCAAAGCGCGCCGGGTCGAGGTCGAACTCCTCGCCGATGGTCTGAGCCAGGCCGGTATTGATGCCTTGGCCGCCCTCCACGAAGGGGCTCAGCAGGCGCACCGTACCGTCGGACCGCATCTCCAGGAAGGCCGCGACCCGCGTGCCGGGCTTGGGCGCGATGGCGGCCGAGCCCTCGGGCCGCTCCCCGGCACCGACGGGTTCGGGACCAAGGTTGACGCCGAGCACGAGGGCGCCGGCGGTGGCACCGAGGAAGTTTCGCCGCGACAGGTTGCGGATGGGCTCGCGGCGGCCGGCGGTCGGCCGGGAAGGCGTGAGGTCGTTCATGGCGCCGTCTCCCCTCAGACCGCGGCTTGCCGCACGGCGGCAGCGATCGCGTTATAGGTGCCGCAGCGGCAGAGATTGGTCATCGCCGAGGCGATATCGTCCTCGGTCGGCTTCGGTGTTCCTTTCAGGAGGCCGGTCGCCGCCATGACCTGGCCCGACTGGCAGTAGCCGCATTGCGGCACCTCGATGCCGATCCAGGCCGCGACGACCCTGGCGCCTACCGGATCCTGCTCGATCGCCTCGATGGTGGTGACGCTCTGCGTCCCAACGCTCTCCAGCGGGATCTGACAGGAGCGCGTCGCTTGTCCGTCGAGGAGAACCGTACAGGCGCCGCACTGTCCGATGCCGCAGCCATACTTGGTGCCGCTCAGCCCAAGGGTGTCACGCAGGACGAAAAGGAGCGGCGTATCGGGTTCGGCCTCGACAGCATGTGGCCGGCCATTGACCGTCAGATTCACCATGGCCGCATTCCTCCGAGAGGTTCGCCCCGCACTGCATTATGGATAAGTCTGGCCGGCGCGGTCGCAAACGTCATAAACGCAGCGTTTTCGGACATGCGGCGGCTTCATGCGGCGTACCTGGCTCGCAGTAGTCCCTGCCGGATCCCCTGCGGGGTCTGCCCGTAGATCCGGAGGAAGGCGCGGCGCATCCGCTCCCGGTCGGCAAATCCGGATTCTGTGGCGACCACATCGAGGGAGTGCCGGCTCCGCACCAGCAGAACACGAGCAGCATCGGCTCGCAGGCGCTCGATCACCTTGGCCGGCGAAAGGCCGAACTCTGCCTGGACCGCCCGGTTGAACTGCCGGGGGGAGAGGTGGGCAGCCTCGGCGAGGCGGGCCACGCTAAGCGGTTCCCGCAGATGGCCGCGCGCGAACGCGAAGGCCCGCTGAATCCGATCGGATTTCGGCTCCAGGTCCAGGAGGCTGGAGGCCTGCGGCTGACCGCCGGAGCGGCGTCGATCGAGGAGCATCCGGCGGGCGACCTCGCGGGCCGCCCCCGACCCGAGGTCGTCTTCGACCAGCGCCAGGGCCATGTCGATGGAGGCCGTCATGCCGGCAGAGGTCCAGATCGCCCCGTCCCGAACGTAGAGCTGGTCGGTTTCCACCCGCAGGTCGGGAAAGCGCGCCGCCAGCTCCGCATTGTCGCGCCAATGGGCCGTGACCCGACGACCCGCGAGAAGGCCCGCCTCCGCCAGCACGAAGCTGCCCCGACAGAAGGATGCGACACGCCGCGCCTGCTCGGCTACCCGGCACACGAACGCGAGGAGGATCGGCGAGCCCGCCCCCGCGCCCGTGGAGGCTCCGACGATGAGGGTGTCGAACGCCGCCTCGCCAGGCGATTCGGTCATCACGGCAAAGCCCGCATTCGTCTGAACCGGACCGCCCGCTTCGGAGATGAGGTGCAGATCGTAGACGGGTTCGCCCGCAACGTTGTTCGCAACCTGAAACACCGCCATGGCCGAGAGCGACATCAGCTTCAGCTCGGGGATCGCTAGAACGCCGATGGTCAGCACGGCCTTCTCCCTGCGTCCGGTCTCGCGAGTACTCGGCGAGACTACCAGAGTTCAACGGGGCGGTCCCCGATTTAGGGTTTAAGGCGCGTAATTAGTAAATACCAAATCGCGCGGGGAGTCTAATCGATTGTGGCAGGCAAAACAGGTCTGGACAGACTGCGAATTTGGATCGGACTTGCCATTGACGAACTGCCCAAACCCCCATCCGCCAGTTGTCGGCCACTTTTTACTGTCTTTTGCATCTACCTGTATGTTGGTCGGATCGCCAGCGATAAATGATTGCTGTTGCCCAAATACTTCATTATTTTGCTCGGACGATACATATTTATAAGCTAGTCGAACGATCACGGAACCATCCGGGAACGGTCGCTTGCCGGATCTATAAGCCGACATTGCTATATCGTTACCTAATATAGCACGGATATCGTTCAGAGATCCGGCTTCATGTGCAACGCTGATGAGCTCGAAGCTCCTGTATCCTTCTGGCAGCTCGGAAATACGGCCCGGTTCGGTTTCTGCGTCGAGTCCTTGAGCAATCGCAACGGACGCCACAATGAACACGGCTGATGCGCACAGCGTGGCTTTGACATATGAAATATACATGATGCCCTCCCCCTGTCGTACGAATGTACCAAGACCCAGGATAATTTGGTAGTCACAGATTTTGCAAAGGGTTCGTGGAAGTCGAAACGTCCGCGCGCAGGCATGCGGCCAACTTTCGCTCATGGCGCACAGCAGCGATGGTGAACGGCTTGGTTGTGTGGATTTCTGCCGGTCCGCTTTCAGGCGGTGAAACGACGGAAGCGGCCGAACAGCGATTTTTGAGCTGATAGACCCACCGACGTGCTGCCGAGGCGGATCAGTTTCGTGAGGGTGCCGGTTTAGGAGGACCGCTGAGACGGCCAGTGGCCGGGATATCATTATGACTTCGACCAATCGTCACGATGGATGACGGACTTGCGCGCGTGGCCGGTCGGACTGCTCATCCCCCTCCTGATCTCTTCCGGTCAGGCAGCGTCGCCGGCGGGTCCGTACTGGATCGTCGCCGGTTCGTTCTCGAACCCGGATTACGCTCAGGTGCAGTACGAGGCGGTACGGCGCGCTTCGGAAGCCGTGAAAAGGTGCGGATTTCAGCCGTTCAACGATTTCTCTGGCAAGTTCGCAGGCTTCAACGAAGGTTTCGATGTGGTGGCGGTAGGCGGCTACGCCACGCGGGCTGCGGCAGAGACCGATCTCGCTCGCCTGCGCGTTTGCGTTCCGAACATTTATGTCCGCAGGGGCCGGTACCTCGGTGAATAAGCACCCCGCGATCGCCGGTCCGCAGCCTTTGTGGATCGACACGCTGCGCGAAAACAATCTCGAACGTGAGGGGGTGGGTATGACGACGAGAGGACCTTGGCGTGGCTGGACAACGCGCCTCGTCGCGATCGCGCTCGTCCTTGCCGCGCCAGCCGCACGCGCCGGTTGCGTCTTGTCGGACGTCGTTCGGGACGATGCCCGAGCGTCTGCCGTGAAGACGGATGCGGCACATACCTATATCCTCGAGGATGAGGTGCTCGAGACGGGCTGGCCGAGTTCGAGCATCTCCTGCCACGGACGCGCCTATCTCACATTGGGCGCGCGGTAATGACGGGCCCGACCCAGGGCAGCTTTACCTGTGCCGCCTTCACCAGCGCGAAGGGCATAACGACGATCGGCTGGTTGCCGAACGCAACGCTGGTCCCCCTGCCTGAGGAAGCGCCGGCGCCGATGGCTTTCGTCGGGCACTGGGTCGGGCCGGAACAGGACGTGACCATTGCGCCTGCCGGCGGAAAAGCCGTCGGCGTTAAAGGCGATGCGACTTGGGGAATGTCTGCCGCGCGCCTTCGCTCCGGTGCCTCAATCCACACCGGCGAGGTGGTGGGCACGGCACGTCCCGAAAAAGGCATCCTCGCCTTTACGATGGGGACCGACGACAAGACTTTGCCCTATGCGGAAGGCGGACCCGACGGCTGCCGGGTGCGGATGTGGCGGTGCGGCCCGTATCTGTAGGTGTGGGACAACAATGCCCGCGGCGGTGCGAACGTGAGCTTCACAGGCATCTACGCTTGAACGGGCTGAGCTCACGGTCTCAGAACTCGCGACTTGATCGCTCCATCGCGTCGGGTTGACGCACCCTTTGCCATCGTTAGAAGTGCAACCGCCGGACGAGACACGCCCGAGTTGCGTCCAAAAATATCTGGAATGGCGTCCGGCAGATCTTCGGTGATCCCGCCGTTCCACGCGCCGTACTGGCGCTGATCCATGCGCGCTCCTGGAGACGACCGATTTCCCAGTCCACGCGTCCGCCTTCGCGCCCGCGCGCCATCGCAGGCCTCGTCGCGGCCACCGTGCTGCTGCCGCTCGCGTTCATGCTGCTCGGCCTCTGGGAGGGGCAGCGCGGCTCCGACGACTGGGCGGCCTTCGACGCCGAGCGGTCGCGTCTGGCAGGGGTTGTCGCCGATCTGGAGGCACGGGTACCGCGCGACGGGCGCATCGACTTCCGCATGCAGTTCCGTCGCAACGGCCAGACCTATGCCGGTCCGCTCGCCCTCGATCAGGCGCGTGCGGCACGCGACGAAGCCGGGACCATGACGACGCTGATGGACTGGCGCCGTGTCCTGCCGCCGATCGCCGTGGTGGCGGGCGGTCTCGCAGCGATGCTGTCCGTTCTCGTCCTGGTCGCCGGAGCCGGCCTGGGATGGGTGGGGCAGGCCTCCCGCGAAACGCTGGTCCGGGGCTTCTCGCTCGTGCGCCGGCTGCTTCCGCCGGTGCTGGCGGCCCAAATTCTTCTAGCGACAGCGGGCTTCGTCGCCGTTGTGATCTTCGAAACCGGCATGCTGGTTCATCCCGGGCTCGGCGGCGGCGAGATCAAGCTGCTTATGCTTGCCGCCGTCGCAGCCGGGGCCGCCATCGTGGCGGCCGGCACCGCGGTACTGGGACTGCGCCGCGCGCTCGCGGCTTTCGAGCCGGATCCGCTCCCGGTCCACGGTCGGGTCGTCTCGGCCGCGGATGCACCCGGGCTGTGGCGACTGACCCAGGGGCTCGCCGCCCGGCTCGGGGCGCTCGAGCCCGAGGCCGTCGTCGTCGGCGTCACCGGCGGCTACTTCGTCAGCTCCGGGCCGGCCGTGCTGACGCCGAGCGGCGAGGCGCTGACGGGTCGCATCCTCTACCTGCCCCTGCCGTATCTTGCCCTGATGCGTGGCGACGAAACCGCAGCCATCATCGCCCACGAACTCGCTCACTATGCCGGCGGCGACACCGCCTACAGCCAGCGCTTTCTGCCGATCTATGCGGGAGTCGCGCGCTCCCTCGACGCGGTTGCCGCGGGCCATCAGGGTGCGCTCGGACTGCTCGGGCCGTCGCTGCGCCTCGGCGTGTTCGTGATGGAGCGCTTCCACCTCGCCGTGCGGCACTGGAGCCGGGCGCGCGAGTTCGCCGCCGACGCCGCGGGTGCGGTCGTCACCTCGGCAGACGCCTCGGCGCGGGCGCTCCTGCGCAGCGGATCCCTGCAGCCGTCCATCGTCGCGACGCTCGACGCCGCGGCCGCGGCGCCGGACTCTGGCCCGGCCGACCTCGTCGCGGCCGCACTCGACCGCGCGATCGCGCGCGGCCTCGACGATCCGGCGGTGCATCTGGAAACCGAGCAGGCCCACCCGACGGACACCCATCCGACGACCCGCGAGCGTGTCGCCGCGCTCGGACGGGCGATCGATCCGAGCCTTCTGGCCGCAGCCGGCGCAGTGCCGCCGCCCCATGCGCTCGGGCAGCTGGCCGCCTACTTCGCGGACCCGATCGGGTTGTGTCGGGCCGCGACGGACGACTTCCTCGGCACGGTCCGGGCGCAGGACGCGGCATTCGCCGCGCATCTCGAGACGACGGCGGCGGAGGTCGGTGTCGAAGAACAGGTGCTGCGCGAGAACAGCCGACCCGGCGCCTTCGTGTTCGTCGCGGCCGGTGGCCTTTTCGGTGTCACGGCCCTCGCGATGCTGTTGGTGGGCTTCCCGGGACTTCCGCCGAGCCAGGCCTGGATCGTGGCGACGGTCGCGCTCGTCATCGCCGCTCTGTTCGCCGGTCTCGGGACCTATCGGCTCCGTCAGGGCGAGCGCGTCACCCTGATCCTGAGACCCGGTGGGCTGGCGGTGCCCGGCCTCGACCGGGTGATCACTTGGGACGACATCGCCGATCTCGATCTGACGACGAACCAGACCGGGATCGTCACGCGGCTGCTCCTGCCGCCGGAGGCGCCGTTCCCGCAACGGGCACCCGGGGGGCGCGGCATCAAGCTCGACGCGAAGCGCCGCATCGTCACGATCGCGCTCGGCCTGCCGCGGAGGATGAAGCCGCAAGACCTGGCCGACCTTTTCGGCCGCTATCAGCAGGCCGCGCAGGCGCGGCGGATCCTGGCCGAGAGGAATGCCGGCGCATCGCCGGCACCCGTCCCTTCGAACCCCGTCGCCTGAGGCAGCATGACCGCATCTCCCGATCGCGCCGAGCTCCTGCGCCTGCCCCCTCAAGGTCAGGGCTGGATGAACACCTTCTGGGTGCTGTTCGGCGTCGTGGCGCTCGGCGCCCTCCTGGTGGCCTGCGCCGTCTACACGGCGCCTCCCCTGATGACGGACTGGCAGGTCCGCGAGGCGGCCCGTCCCGCCGCGAATGCCCGGGTGAGCGATGGCAAGTGCAGCGCCAAGATCGTGATCCATATCTGCGATGTGACGCTCAATCTGCGCACGCCGGACACAACCGTGGCTCGGCGGGTGAACTACGTGTTCTCGGGCTTGCATGTCGGCGACTACAGCATCGCGGTGATGGTCGACCCGGCGCGTCCCGAGTTGCTCACCACCGATCTCGGCCTCGACAGGCTCTGGAACCGCACGATTACCCTGCTCGTGCTCATGGCCGCGCTCGTCGCCGCCATCGTCGGAGCGCTCGCCTCCCTGATCCGGAACCGACGTCCGGCCTCCGGTGCCGTCGGGTGAGGTCTGCGGGGCCGTCCCGCCGGCGCCGTGTTCGCGCCGTCCTGCTCGCTCTCCCGGTTGTCGCGCTGCTGAGCTTCCTGCTTGCTCCCGAAAGACACCTCGCCTGCGACGAGACGTGGTTGAAGGAGCGCAGCCCCGATCACGCCTGGACGCTGACGGTGTGCCGGCGCCCGATGATGTTCGCCATGCCCGGCGGCGGCAGCGACGCGCCGGGCTGGATCGTGCTGCGCGATGCGGACGACGCGATCCGAGGCGTGGTCCACCTCGAGATGATGCAGCTCCTCGCCGAAGCCGGACCGGCCGGAGGCACGCGTTGGCAGCCGGACCGGGTCATGCTCTCCGGCCTCGCGGAGATGCCGCTCGTGCCGGCTACGAGCCCGGTCTCACGCTGGTTTGCGGATCGTCTGTGGCGGGTCCGCGCCAGTGCGGGCCTGGTCCCCTCGGACCTGATGTCGGCTCAATGATAACGGGAGCTCCGGCCGCAGCCTGCCGACCCCACGCGTCCAGCGTGCGGCGCGGGCCAGCACGATTTTCCCTCCGAGGCCGGACCGGGCCGTTGGCGCGATCAGCCGTCGGGCCTGCGGTCGAGGCTGCGCAGCGCCTCCGGATCCCGCCCGTAGCGCCGCCGCATGCGCGTCTCGTCCGCCGCGACGGCGTCGCAGCGGAGGGCCTTCACAGCGGCAGCGATGGCACGCCCGCGGTCTGCGTCGTAGGCCTCCTCGCCCGTCCAGTGATGGCAGTCCGTCCGCCGCGGCATGAACGCCGTGACCTCGACTGGGAGCCCCGCTTCGACGGCCGCGCCCGGGTCCGCCCACGCAGGCAACTGCGCGAGAACCAGCGCGCAGAGACACGTTGGCGGCACCCAACCTCCGGTCATTCCGGCCACCCTCCCATCGCGCCTGCCAGTCGGCATACCAGACCATCGATGGGGAGGCAGCCGTCCTGCCGACCCGCATCGACCGGAGCGTCGTCCGCGTCATGCGGCTCGCCTGGGTCGGCGATCCGTCGATCGAGACTCCCGGGACGGTCTATCGCCTGCAGACGTCGGGATGACGGACCGTCATCGAACGATCACCCCAGGCCTGCATTCGCAGGCCATCATTGCCCAACGAGGAATCCGTCGAATGCTCTCACGCCGACACGCTCTCGCCGCCGCGGCGACCCTTCTCTTCGTCCCGGCGGTCCAGGCCGAGCCCGCCGTCGGCCTCGCCGAGCGCCGAGCGATCGCCGCCTATCGGCAGGACCGCTACCCGGCCCTGGAGAAGGCGATCCAGGACGCGGCAGGCTTTCCGGTGCCGGTCGAGGTGGTCTGGGACCAGCTCACCGTCCCGGGCGACGCCCAGTATGTTTCGGACGATACCTATTTCGGGACGACGATCTTCGCGCCGCTCGCCGCCGGCCTGAAAGAGGTCGGCAAGGACAAGATGGGCCGCGACGCCCTGAGCAAGACCCTCAAGGCGATCCGGGTCCGCTACGACGAGAAGACCGCGGTCGCCTCGAACTTCGCCAAGGGGCTGACCTTCAAGGATGGGGTCCTCGACGTGAACTGGCGGCCGTTCGCCAACACCGCCGACGTCAAGCCGCGCGTCGAGGCGGTGGTCGAGGTGCTCGAGAAAAACCTGTGATCGGCAGGATCGGACATCGCTCGCGGATCGCCTGTGCGACCGGCCTCGCACTCGTGCTCGCCGTCTGCGGCCGGGTGGCGGCAGGCGAGCCGGTTGCCACCTCCGGCGTCTACGGCAGCCTGACCCTGGCGGTGAACGGCAAGTCCGTGGCCGGCGTCTTCTCCGAGGGCCGCGGTGAGCCAGGTCCGGGCGGGGCTGCGCCGTTCAGCTGCATCTTCCTCATGCGGGGCAGCCTCGTGGGCTCGCGTGCCGAGATCGAGACCTGGTTCCCGGGCGAACCGGAGCGCATCCCCGGCACGCTCGCCTTCACGCCGGAGGGGGCGGCCCTGACGCTCGCCGAGGATCACGGCGGCTGCATGATGGCGACGGGCACGATGGTCGGAAAGCCTTTCGATCTCGGCCGGGGTCGACTTCAGCCCACGGAGAACTGGCTTGCGGTTGGCCTCGTGACGACCAAGCGCGCCGTCCTTCGACCCGAGCCCGGCCCTGCGCCGAAACGGGGCCCCTACCTCGTCGAATACGACCCGGTGGCGCTTCTCGAGCGCAGGGACGGCTGGGTACGGGCGCGTTATCTCGGCGGCACGAAAACGGTTTCAGGCTGGCTGCCGGCGGATGATCTCGTCGTGGTCGCGCCTTGAGGTCGCAGTCCGAGGCCTCGCCGGTCGGAAGACAAGCGCTCGTACCCCATTCTGGAGCGCTCGGTCGATCACGCTATCGACGGCGGGCGGGGCGCAGCGGTCCAAGGAAGCCGCTCCATTCCATGCCCATCGCTTGTGCTCGCTCCGCGATGACGCCGATGCCGCCCATCAACCCGGCGATCGGCGAGGCCTGCATGCCCGGATCGTTCAGCGCCCGTCCAATCTGCCGGCCCTCCCACCAGAGTTCCAGAACGATCAGGGCCAGAAGCCCAATCAGTCCCCAGGTCGCGAGGCCCCAACCAAGAATGTAGATGCCGTAGGGCGGCGACAGGGCGGTGCCGAGATGCGACAAACCGATCACGGCACCAAAGCCGAGGACGAGTATTGCCAGCAGGCGAAACACCAGACGCCTGTAAAGACGCAACGCGAGATCGAGATCCTCGACGGAGGACTGGTCAAGTTTCAGGGTCATGAAGCCTCTCGCAAAGGGTTCATCCGTCATTCCGGGAACGATCCGATGATGGCAGCATCCTCAGAAAGGGGCGGCCGCAGAACGTAGGCCGGTCGGTTGCAATCTGCGTCAGCAGCCATCGTCCACGTCGCGACGAGACGGCCGCGCGTCCAGCGATCCGACGCGACGCGGTGTTCTATCGGACGGTGCCATCGGGAAACTGCTGTGCCGTCGGTCTTTGCCGCGGGGCCTCTTCCGTCGTGATCGTGCCTGTCCCGAGCAGGATCGCGAACAACGCCATCGGCAACGCCCAGAGTTGCATCGGGATGCCGAAGAACGCGTGGTCGCGGGCGGCCGGACCGAACGTCTCGCCGCGGTTCCAGCGGAGCCCGAGGCCGAGCGCCGTGATGGCGGCAAGGCCCATCGTGAGGCAGACGCCGCGATCCACCTCCGGGCCATCGACCTGCCGCAGGACGATCAGAGGCAGGAACATCGCCGCCGCAGCCAGAAAGATGACCCAATAGCCGCGACCATGCCAGAACACGTACATGCGTCGATCTTCCCCCTGCGATCCGAGTCGGATGCTCTTTCTGGGTCGGCCATCGGATCATCTATCAGAGCGAAGCGCGTCGTGCCCCGCGCACGGGACGGAAAAACAGCGAAGATCGGCACCGTCGCGATCTTATGACGTCTCTTCGGGCGTGATTGTCCTGCTGATGTCTTTGACTTTGTTTTTTGCCGCACGTGACAGTGCGATGTCGGCTCCCGCCTATCCCCTGGCTTGCCGGTTCGTCCGCACCGAACTCGACCTCCATCGCGACTGCGCCCGCCGCGACGGCGCCGTGCTGCGCATCGCCCCGGTCCACATTGCGCAGATGCGCTTTCGTCGCGGGCTCGCCGAGGTCGCGATCGACGAGATCGGCTGGCTCTGGGTGCGACGCGATGGTCTGGCGCTGCCGGTCTTCGTCTTCGACAACGGATCCGACCCTTACGTGCAGGGCCTCGTGCGGGGTTGGCACGCGGGAAAGGTGGCATTCTACGACCGCCGACTGCGCCTCGCCCTCGCGACGCCCTACGATTGGTCCTTCCCGTTCAACCGGCGGGGCGTCGCGCTCGTATGCACGGGATGCCGTTCCGACGGCCGTTCACCATCCTCGATGATCGGAGGTCGGTGGGCCCTGATCGATCGGAAGGGCGCGCTTCTCGAACCGCTCTCGGAGAGTGACACGGCATCCGACCGGTACTTCGCGCGCTGACGACGTTTGACGCCGTACGCATACAAACTCTCGGGCAATTCATGGGAAGACCACGCTGCGCGGCAGCGAAATGAAGCAATATCCGACAGAAAAGCGCTTCGCCAGCGTTAATGGAAGTCCGCTTTAGTATTTGTAGTAGGGCTTCGTAAATGACTGGCTTGGGTCGGGAGCGGGGCGTCCGGTTCCGGCGCCCAAAAGAACACATCAGGGTAAGATCTCGACCAGTTGCTGGCCTCAAGGTCGCGACAGTGGCGTTCGGTTTACGGAGGGTTTCTTGGATCGCCTTGATGCCATGTCCATCCTCCTCACCGTCATTGAGGAAGGCAGTCTCTCTGCCGGGTCACGGAAGCTGCGCCTTCCCCTCACCACGGTGAGTCGCAGGATTTCCGATCTTGAACGACATCTCGGAACGCGACTTCTAAATCGAACCAGTCGCCGGATCGATCTTACGCCGACGGGTCAGACCTACGTCGCAGCGTCCAAACGCATCCTCGAACAAGTGCTGGAGGCCGAGCGGGCGGCGGCTGGCGAATACAGCACGCCCCGCGGCGAACTATTTGTTACCGCGCCGATCGTCTTCGGCCGTCGACATATCGTGCCGCTCGCCACTGCGTTCCTGGCCGCGCATCCCGAGATCGATATCCGATTGTTTCTGATCGATCGCAGCGTGAACCTCGTCGAAGACCATGTCGATATCGCTTTGCGGATCGGCCCTCTGGCCGACAGCGCACTCTTGGCCACGCGCCTCGGCTCGGTCCGCCGTGTGGTCTGCGCAAGTCCGGACTACCTCGCGCGCCGCGGCGTGCCGACAACACCGCAGGCGTTGAGCGGCCACGAAGCCGTGACCTTCCAGGGCTTTCCCGCAACACCGGAATGGCGTTTCCAAGATGGAGCCAAGACGATCACCGTACCGGTCCGCGCCCGTCTCGCCGTCAACACCGCCGAAGCCGCCGTGGATGCCGCGTTGGCCGGGCTCGGCATCACCCGTGTGTTGTCCTACCAAGTTGCGCCGGAGATCCGATCCGGTGCGCTGACGTTGATCCTCGAGGGCTATGAGCCTGAGCCGCTCCCGGTCAGCTTCGTCCATCCGGAACAAGGACCGACGCCTATCAAGGTACGTGCCTTCCTCGATTGGAGCGTTCCGAAGCTCAGAGCCTACCTTGGAACCCTCTGAGGATCTTCGCAGGCCTTCCATTTTTCGGAATGCAGGCTCCCGAACACATAGGCTTATCCCGAAAACCGGCTGCGCCTAGGTTCCTTCTCACGAGCCGCGATGCATCACGCAGCGGCCTTGGTTCCGAGGAGAAACGTCGATGACCGATCTGTTCGTTCCGGCCGTTCTGTCAGCCTCCGCCCTCGCGATGCAGGCTGCGGCGCCGCGGAGCCCGGCGCATCCGGTGATCCCCATCGTCCACCATCGCACGGCGATCGTGGACGGTGTCGATGTCTTCTTCCGCGAGGCCGGGCCGGCCGATGCACCCGTCGTCGTGCTGCTTCACGGCTTTCCGACCTCGTCGCACATGTTCCGCAACCTGATCCCGCTTCTCGCCGACCGCTACCATGTCATTGCGCCGGATTATCCTGGCTTCGGCAAGAGCGGCGCGCCGGACCACAAGGCCTTCGACTACACTTTCGCGCATTATGCCGACCTCGTCGACGCATTGCTCGATCGGCTCGGCGCGGCGCGCTACGCCCTGTACGTTATGGATTACGGAGCACCCGTCGGCTACCGGCTCGCCCTCAAGCACCCCGAGCGCATCAGTGCTCTCGTCGTCCAGAACGGCAACGCCTACGAGGAGGGGTTGCTGGCGTTCTGGGATCCGATCAAGGCCTATTGGGCCGACGGGTCCGAGACGAACCGCGAAGCCCTGTCGGTTCTGGTCGATCCCGCCACGACGAAGTTCCAGTACGTCGATGGCGTCGCCGACATCTCGCGGATCGATCCCGACACCTGGCGGCACGACCAAGCGCTCCTCGACCGCCCTGGCAACAAGGACATCCAGCTGGACCTTTTCCACGACTACGGCACGAACGTTCCGCTGTACCCGGCTTTCCAGGCATATTTCCGCGCGCACAGACCGCCGACGCTGATCGTCTGGGGTCGGAACGACTCGATCTTCCCCGCCGAAGGCGCGCATCCCTACCTGCGGGATCTGCCGGACGCCGAGCTTCATCTGCTCGATACCGGGCATTTCGCGCTGGAGGACAAGCTCGACGTCATTGCACCGCTCATGCGCGACTTTCTCGACCGTACCCTCCTCTCCCACTGAACCGGCGATGGCCCGTGCGACCGACCGAGCCCGGACGGGACCGGCCTCGGAGCCGCTCGGGCCCGTCATGCAGGAGATCCGTCATGAGACATCGTTTCTTCGATCTCGCCTTCACTCCGGGCGTCCGGGCGGAGCAGGCCCGCATGGGCTCCCGTGAGGCCTACGCCGATGCGGCGGCCGGTGCGGCGATGCCCGCGGAAGCGCTCACCGACCGCGAGGTCAACTTCATCGCCGACCGCGACAGCGTCTATCTCGCCAGCGTCTCGGAGACCGGTTGGCCCTATGTGCAGCATCGCGGCGGACCGATCGGCTTCGTCAAGCCGATCGACGGCCGCACGATCGGCTGGGCCGAGTTTGCGGGCAACCGTCAGTATGTCTCCATCGGCAATGCGGCCGCGAACGACCGCGTGGCGATGATCTTCATGGACTATCCGAACCGCCGGCGTCTCAAGCTGCTCGGCCGCCTCCACGTCGTCGCGAGCGGCGAACGTCCGGACCTCGCGGCCACGCTCGCGACGCCAAGCTACCGAGCGCGCGTCGAGCGCTTCGTCCTGGTGACGGTTGAGGCCTTCGACTGGAATTGCCCGCAGCACATCACCCCGCGTTTCAGCGAAGCCGAGATCGCGACGGCGGTCGCGCCGCTGCATGCGAGGATCGCGGAACTCGAAGCGCAACTGACCAGCCCCAGGGGGTGGTCCGGTTCCAAAGTTGGTGCAGGGTCAGCCTTTGCTCCCCAGGTCGCTTGGCCGGCCGAGCCGGTCTGGTGAGCGCAGCCGGTCAGGCGGATGAGGCGGGCACGAACACCTCCGGGGCCGGCGGGAGATAACCCAACCGGGCATGCCGGTGTACGCCGTCGTCGGGTCGTCGCCAACTCCCGGATCGAAACCGGCATGGTCTCCATCGACACCGCCACAAGCTCGATGCCGGAGCTGCGCTCCGGCGGCATTAAGAACTCGGGCTCCGGCCGCGAACTCGGCATCGAGGATGTTCGTCAACAAGACACTGGTCGTCGTGGCGGCCTGACACGGTCATGAAGCCAACGACCGGCACGGCGGCCGGTGGCTGGCGGAACGATTTCGTGATGACGCTATGGACCAAGGGGGGCGCGTGAGCGGCGGTCTCGGTGCATTGTTCTCGCTACCTGACGGTGACGAGCGATGACGATGTCGAGCTGGACGGACACGCCACAGAGATACGGCCGGATCAGTCGCGGCTTCCACTGGTTGATGGCCGCACTCTTCGCCTGGCAGTTTGCCGGCGCGCTGCTCTACGTCAGCATCGGCGATACGGCTCTCACCAAATTTGTCGGAGGGAGCCATCTGACCATGGGATTCACGCTCCTCGTGATCGTCGTATTGCGTGGTGCCTGGGCTCTGGTGAGTCTGAAACGGCGACCGCCGCATACGGGTCGCCTGGGACGCGCTGCGGCCTCAGGGCACGCGTTGATCTACGCCGTCATGTTTGTGCAGCCAGGCATTGCTCTCCTGCGTCAATATGGATCCGGCAAGGGCTTTTCCCCCTATGGCATCCCGTTGATGCCTGAACGCGGAAGCAAGATCACGTGGATGATGGTCCCTGCCGATCTTATGCACTATTGGCTGGGTTTTGCATTTTTGGCAGTGATTATCGGCCACATTGCCATGGCAGCGATGCATCAATTCTTTTGGAAGGAAAAGGTGATCTCGCGAATGACTTGACGGCGATTTGCTTCTGCCGATGTCTCGTTAGACTGACGTTCGACGGCATCGACATGGCTCGGATGCCGCACAGAGATCTGCCCGGCCATATCGCCTACGTACCGCGGGCACGGGTCGCCTTTTTCCCATTCAGCGTTCGCGAGATCGTTTTCATGGGCCGGGCAAGCAGGCTCCGGGCAAGCAGGCTCCCGGTCTTCGCCAGACCCGGCATCGACGATCACGCCGCGGCGCATGGCGCGCATGCGAGCCGCGACGTCGAACACCTGGGAGCTCTGTCTGAGTAATGCTCTCGACGGCGGGGGAGCCCGGAGGCCGATCCTCTGGCCGTCCCGAGATGTCAACGCGGAGGCAAATCCGGTCAGGCATCGTCTGCCCGCGGCCCTAGACTGGGCGTCGGCATTCGGGTCGCGGCAAGCCCGCTCCCTCCGCGCCCTCTCGGAGAACGCATCATGAAGCACCTCTTGATTTCCCTCGGGCTGTTCGCGGGGGCGCTGGCCTTCGTCCCCATGGAAGCGAGCGCGATGGTCTGCGCCAGGGGCCTCTATCGGGCCGGGTGCGTCGGTCCCAACGGCGGAGTCGCGGTCCGCCGCGGCGGCTACGCGCCCCGGGTCGGAATGTACGGGCGCGGGGCGCGGGTGGGGATGTACGGCCGTGGCGTGCGCGGCGTCGCCTTCCGCCGCGGCGGCTTTCGTCGCTGAGATCCGACGAGCGGCGAGGCCGGCATCCGGCCTCGCTTGCCTCTCGGCAAAGATGGCTCCTTCAGAACTTGGCGACGACCGGCGCGTCAGCGACCACGGCTTTGGCGGGTGCGACCCAGAGCGGGGCCGTGATCGTGAGATAGGTCGCGGTGCCCTCGAAGCGGTTGGTGACGTCGAATTCGCGCAGGACCCGCACGTTCGTGGAGACGGGGATCTCGCCGAGTTTGAACGTGTAGCCGATCTGGCCACCCACCGCCGTCACGCGCCCCTTGAAAGGGCCGATCCGATCGCCGCGTCCGCTGTCGCCCGTGAGCTGGTCGTAGAAGTAGCCGACGGCACCGATCGAGAATTCCTTGCTCAGGAACTTCGAGGCCGACCATTCCAGGTGGAACTCGGTGCCGGTGAGGTACTGCGTCGCCGGGTTGATCCAGTTGAATGTCACGCCGGGCACCACGGAAAGCTCGTAGCCGAGGACCGGGTCGAGGTAAGTGAGCGCCGCGCTGAGGTCGAGCGCCGGCCGGTTCAGCGAGATGTTGGACAGCTGGCCGGTCTCGTAGGATCCCGACGGAACCACGCCGAGGACGGTGGTGCTCCAGTGAAGGTTGCCGGAATGCCAGCCCACGAACGAGGCGAGGTAGATGTCGCCGACGTTGAAGATCGCGTCGCGCTCGCGGCCGGAAACGATGCGGTCGATCCGGGGTGACGAAAAAATCGCGCCGGCGCTGACGTTGGGCGTGCCGAACGGGATGGTGACCGAGAACCCGAGGGTTCCGCCGAGGATCTCGACCGGGGTGACCCAGACCGGCGTCATGAAGGTCGCGCTGATATCGAGCTTCACGTTCGCGGCGACCACGCCGCCGCTCTGGAAGCTGCGGTTGCCACCGAGATTGCCCTGGTAGAAGTAGGTCTCGTTCTCGAAGTAGAACCCCGGCGGCGGCGTCACGCCGGCGAGCGGGCCGCGGTTGCCGAGCACGTAGGCCCCCTGCGCCCCCTCCGCAGCCTTCGCCCCTCCGGAGAACGACACGCCCGCGACGGCCAACACTGCGCAAGCGAACATTCGGTTCGAGCGGCGGAAATCAGACATGATGCCCTCCTATGAAAGCGGCACATGTCTCGCCTTCGAATACAATCGTCTCAGCTCTGATCGCGGGCATCAATCCAGAACAATAGAGTCTCACGTATTTCTAGTACTATGTGCTATAAATGTTAGATTTGATAGTATATTATATGATAGGTTAATAAATCTTATGAAGATTGTGCGCGAGGCAATTGCGCCGGGTGCATAGTGCCGAGATCTTGCTTCACGCTCGAGACTTGCGACGGCCTCGATCTCTCGAAGCCGTCCCTGTCGCGCGCCGCGCGGCCTGGTTCCGCGCGCTATTTGCCCATCGCCGAACGGGCCGCGATGATCTTGGCTTTGATCGCATCGAGGTTGAAGCTCGCGCCCTTCTGCATGGGCGGAAACGCAATGGCGGTCATGGCCAGCTTCTCGACCTCCTGCTGGACGAAGACGAAGCGCCAGAACTCGTAGAGGAACCAGCTCATGTAGTTCTGGGCGCCTTCCTTCGTCCCGTCCGTCGGCCAGCCCGTGCGCTCGAACGGGTCGAGGCGCAGGTTAGTGATGTAGGGGACGTCGGCCTTGGTCTTGTCGCCGAGCCAGCCGTGCGGCTGGTCGATGAAGCGGTATTTGTAGTCGCCGATCCGGACGGCGCCGAGTTCACTCTCGCCGAAGTACCAGATCTCGTTGCGGTTCGACGGACCCTTGCCGGTGATCATGTCGAGCTGGTTGTAGCCGTCGAGATGGACCTTGTAGGTCTGGTCGCCGATCGCCTTGCCGGCCTTCAACTCCTCGCCGATGGTCGCGTTGCCGGCAGCCGCCACCAGCGTCGGGAACCAGTCGAGTCCGGAGATCACGCCGTTCTCGACCTTGCCGGCAGGCACCTTGCCGGGCCAGCGGACCATGGCCGGCGCGCGGAAGCCGCCCTCCATGATAGTGCCCTTGGACTGCGAGAACGGCGTCTGGCCGCCATCGGGCCAGGTGAAGACCTCGGTGCCGTTGTCTGTGGTGAAGACGACGATGGTGTCGTCGTCGATGCCGAGGTCCTTGAGCTTCTTCATCACCGAGCCGACGTCGTCGTCGAGCTGGGCCATGCCGGCTTCCTGGATGCTCCAGCCGTTCTTCGAATTGCGCATCGCCTGATACTTCGGCGACAGGTGGGTGGTGACGTGCATCCGGGTCGGGTTGAGCCAGACGAAGAACGGCTTGCCGTCGGCCTTGGCCTTGTCGATGAAGCCCAGCGCCAGATCGCGGATCTCGTCGTCCACCGTCTCCATCCGCTTCGGATACAGCGTGCCGGCATCCTCGATCCGCTGCTTGCCGACCTTGCCCCAGCGCGGGTCGTCGGTGGGGTCGTCCGTGGTCGTCGCCCAGGAATGGACCATGTTGCGCGGGCCGACCTTGTCGAGCAGCTCCTGCGGGTAGGCAGGGTGGGCCGGATCCTCCATCGCGTCGAGGTGGTAGAGGTAGCCGAAGAACTCGTCGAAGCCGTGGACGGTGGGCAGGAACTCGTTCTTGTCGCCGAGGTGGTTCTTGCCGAACTGGCCTGTGGCGTACCCCATCCCCTTGAGCGCGGTGGCGATGGTGACCGCCTGCGCCGGGATGCCGATGGCGGCGCCGGCCTGGCCCACCGTGGTCATGCCGGTGCGGATCGGCAGCTCGCCGGTGATGAAGGCGGCGCGGCCCGCCGTACAACTCGCCTCGGCGTAGTAATCCGTGAACAGCATGCCCTCGGCGGCGACCTTGTCGAGGTTCGGCGTGCGCCCCGCCATCATGCCGCGGTGATAGGCGCCGATGTTCCAGATGCCGATGTCGTCGCCCATGATGACGACGATGTTCGGCTGCTTGCCCGATGGCGGCGGCGAGGACTGGGCCAGGGCTGGCGTGGTTTGGGCCGCAGCCACGAGCCCTGCTGTCGCGAGCAGCGAGGTGCCGCTGAGGAGCATGTTGCGGCGGCTCATCGCCGCCTGGTTCTCCTCGGGCGCCGCGCCGTCATCCGTCCGGCCGTCGCTGGTCTCGTCGCGTCTCATGTCGGGTTTCCTTCTCTTGTGATGCATCGGAAGCCGACGTGGCTCATCGACGTGTCGACGGGCTGCGCGTGACGCGCGGCCGGCCGGTAGCGGCGGCAGTAATTCGGCGCGCACAGGTGCGAGCCGCCCTTCACCACCTTGCGAGGGATCCTGATCCGGGGCTGGCCGGGATCGAAGCTGTCCTCCTCGCGGCCGCCGCGCGGATTCCGGGGGATGCAGCAGGACTTCTGAAGCGGGTTTCCGGCGCCCTGGGCGAACCAGTCCGTGGTCCACTCCCAGACGTTGCCGATCATGTCGGACAGGCCGTAGCCGTTCGGCGGAAAGGCGCCGACGGGCGAGGTCCGCGGGAATGCGGAGGTGTTCGTGTGCGGGAAGTCGCCTTCCCAGATGTTCGCCATCCGCTGTCCGCCCGGGACGAGCGTCTGGCCCCAGGCGAATTCCGTCTCGTCGAGGCCGCCGCGGGCGGCGAACTCCCATTCCGCTTCGGTCGGCAGGGCCTTGCCGGCCCAGCGCGCATAGGCCTTGGCATCGGCGAACGCGACATGCACGACGGGATGGTCGTCGAGCCCCGTCAGCGAACTGTCCGGGCCATAGGGGTGGCGCCAGTCCGCACCGGCGACGAAACTCCACCACTGACTGGGGAAGCGCAGGTTCACGGGTTCGCGCGGCTGCACGAAGACCAGCGATCCGGGGTGGAGCATGTGCGGGAGAGCCCCGGGATAGTCCCGCGGATCCGGGGAGATCTCGGCCACCGTGCGGTGGCCGGTGGCCGCGACGAATGCCGCGAACCGGGCGTTCGTCACCGGGGCCTCGTCGATCCGAAAGGCGTCGAGCGCCACGCGGCGTGTCGGGGCTTCTTCCGGATAGTGCCGGTCCGATCCCATCCGGAACGTCCCTCCGACGATGCGCTGCATTCCGCGATGGAAATCCTCGCCGTCGAAGGAAGCGGTGTCGATGGTCGATCGCGGTGACACGGCACCTGCCATTCCAGGCTCCCGTTGAGGACCGAGCGCGTTCCGGGAGGGGGGAAGGAGATCGACCCACCCCGTTGTACAAGGCTCGGCACCGACCCGGTCCCCAGCGCCGAACGCAACGTCAGGATGCGGAAACCCGTCCCGGCTGCTTGACCGCGATTGCCAAGAGATTGACCGCTCGCGACATCCGCTCGGGTCTTTGTGGGAAATCCGACATTGACCGGGCGCCTGCGCTCCCGGCAGCCCCGAAAACCGTCAGAGCCTGTCGTCTCCGGTCAAGCGAGTACGCGCGGAGCCGCCTACGATCCGGGCCGCGACGCGATCGCGCCGACATCCGGGACGAAGCCATGACACTCCCGCCGCGCTCCGTGCGGCGCCGAACCTGGTCTTCGCGCAGTGAGCCGGCTTTCGGACATCCGGTCGGAGAGCCCGGAAGGCCCAAAACGTCCAGGCCCTTGGCCCATCGGGTCAAGTCGGTGTCCGGTTCCGTCAAGCGGATCGGTCCGGACCGCTTAGGCTTACGGCTGCACGATCGCGGTTCGCTCGACAGGATCCGACCGTCCACGCCGCATCAGGAGGCTACCCAGTGCCGAGCTTCACAGGTCTCGCATTCGTCTCCCTCGTCACGCTGGCCGCCGCGGGTGGGCGGCCTCCGACCTTCGACGTCAAGGCGACCTGCCGCGCGGCTCCGAGCCTGGGAGCCGGCAACGGCAACACCGACCAGAACTGTCTGCGGGACGAAACGCAGGCGCGAACCCAGCTTGTAAAGCTCTGGTCGAGCTTCGATCCGCGCCGCCGCGCGCTGTGCGTGCAGGAGGCCGGCAACGGCGGGTCTCCGAGCTACGTGGATCTGCTGACCTGCCTGCAGATGTAAGCTGCACACCGACCGTCCGACCGTGGCCGAGCCCCTGACCGCTTGAGACGCGGCGGCCCCGGCACGCCGGGTCCTGCAACGGTCCGGCATCCGACCTTCCGAAGCACGGCGCCGCGTTGCTTCCGCGCCATCCGACGCGTCGCTCGTTCGGCCTCGGGCAGACGCCGATCCTCTCGCGCGATCTGTCAGCATCCATTGCGGACCGACGGCCCGGCAGGAACAATACTGCAGCAACATTACGATTGCGCACAATCCGATAAAGATTAGAGATTCAACAAGACTCCATGCAAATTTAATCTAAATCAATTTCAGTTTAGTTGTTACGAATATTTGACATCCCTTCCCACCCTCGATAGCGTGCTGTAAATCTACAGCTGCATTTCCCTAGGGGCTCACCGCGACTTCGTCGTCTGCTGAGCGGGTCCTGCCGTGCGTCGACGAGGGCGTGCCACATGATTGCACAGGTCCAGGCTGGAACGCTTTTATCGATCTCGGAAGGACCACGTTCCGGGATCCCACCCGTCGCCTTCGACATGTCCGGGCTCGATACGGGCGCCCAACCCGAAAACCATGGCGGCCGGGTCGGGATACTCAGGGAACTGCCAGCGGTCCTCCGATCGCTGGGGTTCGAGCCCGATCCCATCATCGGCCAGGCCGGACGGGATCCCCGCCTCCTCGACGACGGCGACAACGCATTCCCCGCCTCGTCCGTCGGCGGGCTGCTCGCGTGGTGCGCGGAGCGGACCGGTTGCCGCCATGTCGGCCTCCTGACCGGGGCTCGGGCGAGAACGTCCTGCTTCGGGATCGTGGGGTTGCTGATGCAGCACCGGCCCACCGTGTCCGATGCGCTGCTCTGCCTGATCGAGCACGGGCATCTCTATCACCCCGGTGCAGTCTCGACGCTCGACGTCAGGGACGGGACCGCCATGCTCCGCTACGGCTTCTCGCCCGCGGACGCCGAGGGTGGCCGGCAGACCGTGGACCTCGCGCTCGCCTCCGGCTTCCGCATCCTGCAGGCCCTCTGCGGTCCGGGTTGGGCGCCGCGCGAGGTGCTGCTGTCCCACCCCTCCCTTGGGGACGAAGCGGCGTATCGACGGATCTTCGGAGTGCCGGTCCGGTTCGACGAGGAGGGAACGGCGCTGGTCTTCGAGGCAAAGGGGTTGTCCCGCCCGGTCGCGGGGGCGGATCCGGGTTTCCGCCACATCCTGGAGGTCCAGGTTCGCGCCCTCGAGCACCTCCATCACGAAGCGCTGAGCAGCCAGCTGCGCCGCTCCCTGCGCATCCTGCTCCTGCGGAAGGGCTGCTCGGCGGGACGGACGGCCCAGCTCTTCGCCATGCATCGGCGAACCATGAGCCGTCGCCTCAAGGCCGAGGGCAACAGCTTCCAGCACCTCGTCGACGAGGTCCGCTACGACATCGCCCGCCACTTGCTCTCCAACCCGAGCCTGTCGCTGGCCGAGGTGGCGGTAGCGCTCGGCTACTCCGAGGCCAGCGCCTTCACACGCGCGTTCCGGCGCTGGTCGGGGATCAATCCGAAGGCCTGGCGGCTCGACATGCTGGCGAAGCATGGCCTGTCCACGCCGCGCCTCGTGCCAGCCCTCTCGGCGGCCTGATGCCGAGCCCTGGAGCATCAGCCCCGAAAAGTGGCCGCGTGCTTTCGGGACAGCCAAAGCAGCTCCACAATCCAGACGGTGTGCGGCCGGTATGGCCGGATTGGCCGACCCGTGTCCTCATCGGACAAGCACGGGGCCCTCGACGCCCTATGGTTCGAGCCGTCGGACCATCTTTCCGCCGCGTCATGCGCCACAGGGACCCGAGACATGGAACCGCGTTTGCCCGGGTCCGGCGAAAGGGCCGTGCTCGTCTGGCTGAAGGAGGGGCTCGAACCCCGCAGCGGATTGTTCGAGTCGAAACCGGAGAGGGGCGATCTCGGGCCGGTCTGCTGGCTCCGCTTCGACCTGGCTCTCCTGTTCGCGATGCACGATCCGCGGACGGACGAGCGGGTGCCATGGATCAAGACAGGGGGCCGGGTCATTCGACCCAGCGCGTTGCGCGCGATGTTCATGGCCGACGAAGGCCGCCTGGGGTGATGCGCCCAACACAGTCCAAGCCATGACCGAAGCCGCCGGCGACGGCCTACCGGGAGTATCGACATGACCGAGCACTCGACCCTGCGCCGCGCGACGGCCGAACTCTTCGGAACGTTCTGGCTCACCTTCGGGGGATGCGGGGCGGCCGTGCTGTCCGCAGCCTTCCCCGAACTCGGCATCGGCTTCCTCGGCGTCGCGTTCGCCTTCGGGCTGACCGTGCTGACCATGGCCTACGCGGTCGGGCACATCTCCGGCGGCCACTTCAATCCGGCCGTCACGCTGGGACTCTGGTCGGCGCAGCGCTGCGCCACCCGGCATGTCCTCCCCTACATCGCGGCACAGGTAGCGGGTGCGATCCTGGCCGCCGCCGCGCTCTACCTGATCGCGTCGGGCAAGCCGGGCTGGATCCCGAACGGTTTCGCCTCCAACGGCTACGGCGAGCTCAGTCCCGGCAAGTTCGACGTCGGCGCCTGCCTCATGATCGAGTTCCTGGCGACCTTCTTCTTCCTGTTCATCATCATCGGCACCACCTCGAAGGGCGCGGCCGTGGGCTTCGCCGGAATTCCCATCGGCTTCGCCCTCGTGCTGATCCACCTGATCTCGATCCCGGTGACCAACACCTCCGTCAACCCGGCACGCAGCACAGGTCCGGCCCTGTTCGCAGGCGGCGAGTATCTCGGGCAACTCTGGCTGTTCTGGCTCGCGCCCATCGCCGGGGCCATGGTCGCGGGTACCTTCGCCCGCTGGTTCTACGAGCCGGCCGACATCGTCGAGACGACGGTTGTCGAGAAGGTGGCCGTCCTGCCGGTCTGAGACCGGCCGGAGATCAGTCCTTCGGCGCTGGCACCCACTCAGGCCTTCGCGTGGGGTGAAGAGCCATCGTTGTGGGCATAGGCGTCATACGACGCAGGCGATGCCCTGCATTGCCTGCGTCGGGACAGATCACCCTTACGAGTGGTTCGTTCCGGGGATGGGATTCCTATCGGATCGGATGCCCCCTGAGCGGCGACTTCCCGTGGTGGAAAACGGCTCCTGCACCGAGAACTTCGGATCTGTCGGCACCAGCGCTACGGCGTCCCACGCTCCGAGGCCGGCGGTTCCCAATCCACGATCGAGAGGTCGAGCGGCAGGGCCTTGCGCACGGCAAGCGGGGGCGACCTGCGGGTCAGCGTCAGTGGTGACCCGGTCGCCTCCGCCCGATCGAAATCGGCAGTCCCCGCCTCGGCAGCCGCCGGAATGGCAAAGGCCTCGAAAACATACGGCAGACCGTCCGCCAGAAGGCCGTCCGAACGGTCCATGACGTGCAGGTGAAGATGCGGCGCCTGGCTGTTACCGCTGTTGCCCACCTCACCGATGACCGCGCCACGCCCGATCCGATCACCGACGCGCACCCTGACGCTTCCGGGTCGAAGATGGGCGTAGAGCACGAACGCTCCGCCACCGATGTCGAGCACGACGAAATTGCCGTCCGCCTCGCCGATCGGCAGGTTCGCCGGCAGCGCGCCTGGTGCCTGGTCGGGCAAGTCGTTACGCCCGCCGACGACCGCACCGTCGGCCACCGCCAGCACCGGCTCACCGTAGATGCGGTAGCTCTTCACGTCCTTCAGGTCGCCTCGCACGATCCGGCTCTCGCCGTCGATCTTTTCCCAGTCGATGGCGAAGCGCTGCGCCAACCGAAACGCTCCGTTGAGCGGTAGCAGCGCACGGACATGCCGGATGGAATCGCAACAGCCGTCCCCGGCGACGTAGCCGCTTCCGCGCAGCGGCGATCCCAGCACAGGCAGGGGCTTGTCGATCACCGGCGTGTCCGCGACCCGCATCGACAGGTCGGACTTCAGCGGCTCGGCAAATCCGTCGATCTCGTGAGCCAGCGTCGTGGGAACGCGTGCACCGGCGTCGAGGGCGACATGAAGGAAGACGATCCCGAACTGGGAGGCGCCGAGCGATGCCGTCTCGCTGCCGCGACGGCCGCCGAGCGACAGGCGCCGACCGATCGCGTCCCGGTCGAGCGCCAGGAGTTGCCGTCCGGTGCCGCCGTCCAGCACGATGATGCGATTGACGTCGAATCGCCCGTCCAGCACGTTCAAGAGGCGGAGTTCGTAGACGAGGTGATTGCGCCCGTCCGACATGGGAACGGCCCGGGGTGGTGCAAGCACATCGGCGACGAGCGGCGTCATGACGGGCAGCGTTGCATCGGCCTGCCGCCCGATCTCGGCCGCACGCGCTGCTCCGTAGAACAACATGCTCAGGATCGACGCAGCGCAGAGGAGAACGGTCAAGCGCATACGGAATCCTTTGAATCGAGACGGCGGGCTGCACTGACCGCTTCAGGCGAAGGGATGGCTGAACGGAACAGCCGCGTTCCTTCTCATCGGCTAAGTTTCTCTCACAAAACTCCCGCTTCGCAGTCGTCGGAATATTGAAACCAGCGGGCCTGAAGGGGTGTCGTATACGTACGATGACGAGACCGGAATCGAGACTACACGTCGCCGACCATAACGCCAGGGAGGGGTCATGAACGGGAAGGACATCGAGGAGCTCAACGCCGTTCGCGCGATGCTCGGATCCAAACCGCGGCCGGTGGGATGGAGCGAGCGGCGGGCTCGTCTCGATGAGGTCGGATCGGTCTGGCCGATCGCCGAGGATATCGTTCTGGAAGCCACAACCCTCGCCGGAGTGCCCTGCGAATGGTCGACGAGCCCCGGAGCCGATGCGGCACGGGTCCTCGTGTACTTCCACGGGGGTGGATACTGTTCCGGCTCCATCGCGAGCCACCGCCGCCTCGTGACCGAGGCCGGTCGCGCGGCGGGTGCGCGCACGTTGGCGGTCGGCTATCGCCGCGCTCCGGAGCATCCCTACCCGGCCGCACTCGACGATGCGCTCTCGGTTTGGACCGGGTTGCTCCGGCTGGGATTCGATCCGGCGCAGGTCGCGGTTGCGGGCGACAGCGCCGGGGGCGGCCTGACGCTGGCCCTCGTCCAGCATCTTCGCACTGCCTCGCAGCTAATGCCCGGCTGCCTCTGGCTCATCTCGCCCTGGACGGACCTGACGCTGTCGGGCGTCAGCCTCGCCGCGAAAAGCACCGTCGATCCCTTGATCTCGCGTCATTATCTCGCCGAGCTCGTCGATGCCTATCTCTCGGTTGGCCACGACAGGGCGGATCCGCTGGTGTCGCCGCTATTCGCAAACCTGTCCGGCTTGCCGCCGACGCTGATACAGGTTGGATCCGACGAGACGTTGCTCGACGATGCGACTCGGCTCGCTGCAGCGATGGGCGCGGCCGACATCGCCGTGACGCTCGAAATCTGGCCACACATGATCCATGCTTGGCCCTTGTGGAATGCTCGGCTGGATGCCGGCCGGCGTGCCATCGCCGCCGCCGGAGCTTTCCTGCAAGCCCGTTTGAAGTAAGGGCTTCACCCGCGCTCCGTCGAACAGTGCGCCGTAAAAATCCATGGCGCGCCATTCGAAGCTGCAATGGCAACCAGCCGACAAATCCTCGGCCTCTCTCACCGTCGATCCGAAGGACAACGGAGGAAGCGCGAGCATACGCTTGTTCTGGAGCAAGAAGACCGGCCTACTTTAACGCATTGGATCTCCCTCCGACATGCCGGCGAGGGATCTGATCCTCCCCCATTGAAATGATCCGCCCTTTGGTATGGCTTTTGAGCCTGGAGGACGGACAAGACGGCAAAACACCCGAAGCCCGAGGAGATTGTCGCCAAGCTACGGCAAGCGGATGTGCTGATTTCATAGGGCCAGAGCGCTGCAGATTTAGTCCGCGCGCTCGGCGTGAGTTCAGTGACGTACTACCGGTGGCGGCGTGAGTTTGGCGGCCTGAAGTCGGATCAGGTTCGACGGATGAAGGATTTGGAGACCGAGAATACCCGGCTCCGAAAGGCGATTGCGGATCTCACCCTCGACAAGCTCATCCTGCAGGAGGCGTCCCGGGGAAACTTCTGAGCCCTGCGCGCCGACGCGCCTGTGTCGAGCACATCATGCAGACGATGACCGTCTCCGAGCGCCGCGCCTGTCGGGCGCTCGGTCAGCATCGCTCGACACAGCGTAAGGTACCGCGGGGCCGCGACGACGAAGAGGAGCTGACGTCCGATCTCGTGGTGTTGGCCGAGAAGTATGGGCGCGACAGTTACCGCAAGATCAGCGCGTTGCTGAAGGCGGCCGGGTGGTTCGTCAACGACAAGCGCGTCGAGCGCATTTGGCGGCGTGAGGGTCTGAAGGTCCCAGCCAAGCAGCCCAAGCGAAGGCGGATCTGGGACAACGACGGCTCCTGCGTCCGTCTTCGCCCGGAACACCGTAATTACGTGTGGTCGTATGACTTTGTCGAGGCCCGCACGCAGGATGGCCGCAAGATCCGGATGCTCAACGTGGTCGATGAGTTCACGCACGAATGCCTCGCGATCCGGGTCGCCCGCAAGCTAAAGGCGATCGACGTCATCGACGTGCTCTCGGATCTGTTCATCCTGCGTGGCGTACCTGGCCATATTCGTTCGGATAACGGGCCGGAGTTCGTTGCGAAGGCCGTCCAAGCTTGGATTACCGGCGTCGGAGCAAAGACGGCCTACATTACGCCAGGCTCATTATGGGAGAATGGCTACGTCGAAAGCTTCAACGCACGACTTCTCGACGAACTCCTCAACGGCGAGATCTTTTACACACTCAGGTAAGCTCAGATCGTGATCGAAAGCTGGAGGCGTCACTACAACGGCGTGCGCCCACATGCATCGCCGGGATACCGGCCGCCGGCACCGGAAGTCTTCATGCCAGCCTTCTCCGCTTGGCCGGCTGCGCTCGCCCGATCAGCCCCGCCGGCCAAGCTACCTGTGACGGAGCAGCCAACCGTGCACTAGAGCGTTTTCGGTTTAATCCGGTTCGTATCCTGCGGCTTTGAAGAAGTTGGCGCACGCGTCTGGGGTGACGGTGTCGATGAGCCGTCCGATGGCCGACCACAGTCCGTCGACGGTGCGTTCGGCAGCTTTGCGCAGCAGCGCCTTCAGCTTTGAGAACGCCATTTCGATCGGGTTGAAGTCGGGGCTGTAGGGCGGGAGGAACAACAGCCGCGCGCCAGCCGTCTCGATGGCGGCTCGCACGGCCGGACCCTTGTGGCTGCCGAGGTTGTCCATGACGACGATGTCGCCGGGGATGAGCTCGGGCACCAGGACCCGATCGACGTAAGCCTGGAAGGCGTCGCGGTTGATCGGCCCGTCGAGGACGAACGGCGCGGCGATCCCGGACAGGCGCAGACCCGCCACCAAGGTCGTGGTCTTCCAGTGTCCATGCGGCACGGGGGAGCGTAGCCGCTCGCCACGCGGCGCACGCCCGCGGGTGCGGGCCATGTTGGTGGAGGTCCAGGTCTCGTCGAGGAACACGAGGCGGGCCGGGTCGAGGTCGGGCTGATCCGCAAACCACGCCTCGCGCGCCGCCTTCACGTCCGGGCGTTCTTGCTCGGAGGCGTGCGCTGTCTTTTTTTGTACGTGAGGTCGCGTGCATCGAGGAAGCTCCACAGGGTGCCGAGGCCGACCGTGAGAGCGTGCTCCTCCCGCAACCGGGCACGCATCTCCTCCAGGGTGATATCCTTTTGTCCGTCGATCAGGCCGCGCAGGAACGCCTCGTGCGGATCGAGCTTCGAGCGGCGCGCCCGCCCTTGTGGGCGGGCCGCCACCGTCCCGGTCGTCGTCAGCGCGGCCATCCAGCGGATCGACGTCGCGATGCCGACACCGAACCGCGCCGCCGCCTGGCGCCGCGAGGTCGCGGCCGCGGCCTGCACCACCCGCTCGCGCAGATCCTGGCTGTAGGGCCGTCCCATGCGTCGCTCCCTCTCAAGGGCGATCAATGAATCAGCACAACGACGCCGCGTGAACCCCACCCCATCGATTCAGAACAGACCAAAAACGCTCTAACTTCCCCTTGGACCACCTCGTGGGGGCCGATCAGATCACGAACCCATATTTGCGCGGGGACATAAAGCTCGCCTGCATGGCGCGGTCATGCCCTTCTTGCGGGAATGACTTTATCAGATTTGCCTCCACACGGGTCACAGAGGATCATCGGGAGTGCCGCGAATAGTGTGGCGTCGTACGACCCGTGCGTCAGCGTCCGCTGGAAGCCGCAGTCGGGATGTCATGAGCAGCAGATCGCTCTGCCGGGTTTCGCGGATGCCGTCCTGCAGGCGCTCGCCGATACGCTGCGAGACGACGGCGGTAACCGCCGACAGGATCGAAAGGGGGGATACGGCTCGGCCAGAGACGGAACGAGCCATGAAGAAACGGACGCGCCAGAGGTCGCGCGTCGCCAAGGCTGTAACGCCGATGGTGGCCGGAACCGTTCTCGAAAAGGCGTGGGACTTCGCGTGCGACGCAGACGAGGTGGCCGCAGGGCGCAGGCTCTTCCACGGGCGGCAGAGTCGCGCTATTCGGATTGCCGGGGGCATCGATGATAGGGTATCGGCGCGCGCAGGCCGAATTTCCCTTTGATTTCAATACAACGTGGCGGAGGAGGCGGGATTCGAACCCGCGATACGGTTTCCCGCATACACACTTTCCAGGCGTGCGCCTTCAACCACTCGGCCACCCCTCCAAGCCCGCCGTTCGACGGCGGGCGGGGTCCTGTAACCCGCTGCGGCCACGGCTGGCAAGGCGCTCGACGCGTCGCGGACGACGGTGGCTGGAAGCGTGGCAGGCGATCCTCAGATTCGCCGCTTTCCAGGTGGATCGAGCGGCCTGTATGGCCGGTACGTGCGGCGCGGCAGGGTAGGGGTCGGGCGACCGTGATCCGGTTCGAGAACGTCACCAAGATCTACCGCACCAACGGCCAGCGGCGGACGATCCTCGACAGGGTGTCGTTCACGCTGAAGCCCGGCACCAGCTACGGCATCATGGGCATCAACGGCGCCGGCAAGTCGACGACGATGCGCCTGATCGCCGGGACCGAGGAACCGACCCGCGGCGTCGTGCACCGGGGCCTGCGGGTGTCTTGGCCCCTGGGCTTCGCCGGCGGCTTCCACCCGCTCATGACGGGGCGGGACAACATCATCTTCGTGGCGCGCATCTATGGCGAGGACCCGCGCCGGGTGCTGGAATTCGTCGAGGAATTCTCCGAGCTCGGCAGCTATCTCGACGTACCGATCAAGACCTACTCCTCCGGCATGGGCGCGCGCCTCGCCTACGGGATGAGCATGGCGATCCCGTTCGACTGCTACCTGATCGACGAAACGCTGGCCGTCGGCGACGCGCGCTTCGCCAAGCGCTGCGCCGACGTGTTCAACCAGCGCCGCGAGACCGCCGACGTCATCCTGATCTCGCACAGCATGGAGACAATCCGCGAATACTGCTCGCAGGCGCTGATCCTCGTGGGCGGCCGGGCGATCGTGTACGAGGACGTCAACGAGGCGATCGAGGCCTACCGGCGCCTCAACAACTGACGGACGATCGAGAAGCCGCGCTATTGATCGCCGACGGCCGAGGCCAAGAAAGTCGGTGGCGTCGCTTTCGAGCGATGAGCCCGGGCAGCCACGGTTTTGCCGTTCGGGTCGGCCATGAGGCGAGCGTGAGACAGGTGGAGACGGGCCGCTTCGCGCGGACCGGGGCCTCGAACCGAACGGACCATTCAGGCGCATGACCGTCGAGATCCGCAATCCGCAGGGCCAGGCGCTCACCACCGCCGACCGCTCGAACGCCGTCGCGGAATCCCTGAAGCAGATGGCGCGGGCCTCCCGCTTCGCAGACCGCAACAAGGGCATCCGCTCCTACCAGAGCCACGTCAGGAGCGACCCGCTGCTGCTGCCGCTGTTCGTGCTGCTCTGCCTGGTCCCGACGCTGGTCGGGGCGCTGTATTTCGGCCTGATCGCCTCCGACCGCTACGTGACGGAGGCGCGCTTCGCGATCCGTCCCGCCATCGGCGGCGCGGAGAAGGCCTCCTCCGACGAGGTCGGCGCCGGCAACGGCGTCCCCAAGGCGATGATCGCCCAGGACACGATCATCACCTCGAACTACATCGAGAGCCGCCCGATGATCGAGACGATCGAGGGCATGATGCCGCTGCGCGAGATGTTCTCGCGCGACAGCATCGACTGGCTGTCCCGCTTCAAGGCCGACAAGCCGATCGAGAAGCTCGTCAAATACTGGCGCGACCGGGTCAAGACGAGCATCGAGACGTCCTCGGGCATCGTCGTCCTGACCGTCGAGGCCTTCGATCCGCACGAATCGCTCGCGCTCACCCAGGCGGTGATGAAGGAGAGCGAGCGCAAGGTGAACGAGCTCTCGCAGAAGCTGCGCAACGACGGGCTCGCCGAGAGCAAGCGCGAACTCGTCCATGCCGAGGAGCGCATGAACAAGGTCCGCTTCGCCATGCGCGACCTGCGCAACCGCGAAGGCATGCTCGACGCCTCCAAGACCAACGAGGCCAACCTCAAGATCATCGGCGAGCTGCGCAAGGCCCGGATCGAGCTCCAGGTCCAGCTCACGATGTCGCTGCGCGACCTCGCGCCGGAAACGCGCCGCATCCAGGACATGAAAGCGCAGATCGCCAATCTCGACGAGAACATCACGCGGATCGAGCGCGAGACGACGAGCCTCGACCCCGAGAAGCGCAAGGTGATCTCGGCGGCCATGTCGCAGTTCGAGGCCTACGAGAACGAGCGCATGGACGCGGAGAAGTACTTCTCCAAGGTGCTCTCGGCGAACGAGCGCGCCCGCATCGTCGCCGCGCGCCAGATCGAGTTCTTCAGCACCGTGGTCGAGCCGGTTCTCGCCGAATCGGCGACGCAGCCGCGCCGGATGCTGATGATCGCCCTGATCGCCGCCGGCTCGCTCGCCGCCTTCGCGCTCGCCGTGATCTTTCGCAAGTACACCACGTAACACCGACGGTCGCCGACTTCGGCCTTGGGCCGATCGGCCGCCGGCAAGCGCGACTGCGCGTCGCCGCGCATGCGGCGAACGGCCCTGCAGGCGTCGCCTCAGCGGATCCCGCCGGGAGGCAGCCGCGTCGGAGGGGCCGTCTCCGGATCCGTGGCGGGCCTCGGCTCGGTTCCGGGAACCAGGGGATCGCTGCTGGCGACGTCATGCACCGTCGAGGCGGCCGCGCCGACGGTGCCGCCGGTCCAGCCCTGCGCGCGCCAGCCCTGGGCGCGCTCGTCGAGGTCGATCGAGCCGCTCTTGCGCAACAGGCTCATCACGCGGTCGGCCCTGTCGTCCTCGGCCCGGACCGTGACCAGCGTGCCGCCGCGGCGCACGCCCTCGGCATAGGTCTCGGCGTCGGATTGGCTGAGGCCCGCCCCGGTGAGCGCACCGAGCAGGCCGCCGGCC